>JANNON010000667.1:0-2438 GCA_031399105.1 Blastocatellia bacterium
TGGTAGCGAGCGACGAGCGCGGTGATGGGGGGCGCGGGGTTCATGATGTGCTTGAACTCGTCTTCGTTCATCAACACTTCATAACGCGCGAATGCGCCCTTCTGATCGATCAGCGGCGCCATCACAAACGCCTCGAGAAACTCATTCAGTCCGTCCTTGGACATGTTCTTTACAACCCTGATCTTCCGGCCCAGTTTCTCAGCATAAGCCTGGTTAGATTCGCAACCGGGTGGTGGTGCCGGCACAGAATTCCACCCTGTCGGTCTAACCGGATTGCCGTTCGCGTCGGCAACGAAGACGTCATAACTTTGCTTGTAGGTTTCCCACACCACCGGGTTGAAATCCGACTGGCCAATCTTCCTGGTGTTATCAGGCTTGCCGTTGTAATTGGGGTCGGCGGGCCAGTTGAGAGCAATGAAGGTGTTCCAGGAAAGGGTGTCGAAATCAACCTGGATGGCAGTCGGGTTGCCGATATGACTTTGCGGAATGATTGCATCATGCGGCACCTCGGAACTCAACACGATGTTGCAGGTAGCTTGCTGGTTCGATGCTTCGCTTGCCGGAGCGTCACCTTTGAAAAAAGTAAACACCACTAAGGCAGCCGCCGAGGCAAAGAGAACGAGTGAGATGCGGACGAGATTTTTCATAGGGTCTCCTCGGATGTGAAGAACGTATTCGCTCGTCGAACACGTCTAAGGTTACCTGGGCGGTTAGCTGGGCTGACTGGGAGGTTTACGTGAGTTAGGTGACGGTCGAGGTTTTATCCCACGGTGGAAGGTTAGTCAATACTTATCTCAAAGGTCCAGAAATCAAGCTGCGCGAAGTGTGGACTTAGCTCCAATTCATCCGGTCCCGGAGTGAGGTGATATGCGCAACGTGATGTCGCCCGTGCCAGGCGTACATCCCGATCGCTTTATCGATACTCACAAGTCCCCATTCCGGATGCTTGAAACTTCGCGTCAAATCTTCGGCCGTCAGCATCCTTAAGAACATCACCCAACGTCGATGCAGTGCGTCCAACAAGTCGAGCGAAACATCGATGGGCGCTGAACGCGCTTCACTTAACTCGGCCCAACGCTCTTCATGATACGTGCGGATCATCGGCTCCTCTTCGGTCAGCGCCAGCTTGAATCGCATATAACTATTGACGTGACTGTCGGGGAGGTGATGCACGACTTGTCGCACGGTCCATCCATCGGGACGATAAGGTGTGTCCAACTGCTCGTCAGTAAGACCAGAAACAGCAGCTCGCAATCGGGCCGGCGTCTCCTCAATCTCAGTAATTAGTACATCGCGTTTTTCCGCGGTCAGTGGTTCGGTGAACTCAAACTGGCCGACTGGGTAGCGTAGATCCATTGGGTTACCTCTCGAGAAAAAAGTGCTGGGATGAGTGAGTCTAAGTGCTGAGTGCTGAGTGCTGAGTACTGTACTGAGTGCTGTACTGAGTGCTGTACTGAGTGCTGAGTACTGAGTCCCAAAGCCCCTTACGTCTCGCTGCGACTCCGCGTCTCCTCGTCTCCCCATCTCCGTGTCTCCCCATCTCCGCGTCTCCCCATCTCCCCGTCCCGGCTCGTCTTTCTTCACAGCTGTATTTCGCTTATCCTCGCCCAGCATTCTACGAACGATCAATCCGGACAACAAATCATGACGGAAACTGCTGACGTCGTAATCATCGGGAGCGGCATTGTGGGTTCAAGTGTAGCCTACCATCTCGCCGCGCAGGGCTGCACAAACGTACTCGTAGTTGAACGCGAAGCACACCAGGGCAAAGGCTCCACCGGCAAGAGCATGGGTGGCGTCCGTGCGCAGTTTTCCACGACCGTCAACATCCAGATGTCGCGTTACTCGATCGACTTCTTTTCAAAATTCGACGAGCTAGTGGGATACCCCGCAGACTATCGAGCGCATGGTTATCTCTTCTGCGCAACGAACGAAAAGCAACTCGAGTATCTGAAAACCAATCGTGAACGCCAGGCGGCGCTGGGCGTTACCAACGTCGAATTGGTATCGGCCGAAGACATCCTAAAGTTTGTCCCACAACTAAGAGTTGACGATGTGCTGGGCGGAACTTATTGCGACACTGATGGCTTTGTCGACCCGCACAGTGTGATGATGGGCTTCATGCTCAACGCACGCGAACGCGGCGCGCGCTTGTGGCTGGACACGCAGGTGAACGGAATTGAAGTGGTATCGGGCCGGGTCACAGGCGTGATGACGTCTCGCGGTTTGATCACAACGCCGGTGGTAGTCAACGCGGCTGGAGCCTGGGCTGCGGAAGTTGCGAAGATGGCCGGAGCCGACCTGCCGGTCGAGCCACTCCGTCGCCAATTAGTGCCGACTGAGCCATTCGACAAACTTCCCAAGCGCTTCCCGATGGTGATCGATATGTCCACAGGCTTTCACTTTCGACGCGAAGGCGCAGGAATCCTGCTCGCCTG
>JANNON010000693.1:0-3674 GCA_031399105.1 Blastocatellia bacterium
CGCCGTGTTGCTCTGTTACGTGTTGCATCACGCTCAGGATGCGCGACTCGTTTTGGATGAAGTTAAGCGAGTGTTGACCGATAGTGGTTTAGCAATTATTTATGAAGACATCCCGGCGTCGCGGTGGGACCGTGTGATTTGCTGGACGCACAATCGCAAATGGCAACATCGAACCGGCCCCTGCTCGTTTCAACTCGAGAACCAGTGGCGACAACTCTTCACGGCTGCCGGATTGGAGATTCTTTCTGAACGGCGACTATCGCGTTGGCGTAATCTTGCGCATCCCGTGAGTCGCAGGTTTTTCGTACTGAGGTCGAATGGCGAGGTGAGTTTGGAAAAGGCGAGTTTGCGGAAAGAGCTGGTCGGGGCCAATCAGATTGAGGCCTACATCACAGGATGAAGTGGTTTGCTTGAAGCCAGGACGCTCTTTTCTGGGAGTGCGGACGGCCTCGTCCGCCCTCGTTGAATGCCACGCAAGTCTGGTCTCGTTAAAATTGCTTGGAGTCAAAGCGTCTTGCGGAAGAGGACCCCGCGCTGCCAGGGAGGACGTTGAGTTTAATTAGACCATGAACTTTTAGATCGCGCCGATCTGCCGATTCCCTCCGCGGCGAACAACTCGTCGATCGCATCCGAGTTTCCGTTATTCCACACTTCGTCGAACCAACCCTGCAGGATCTGTTTATTCTCTTCAGACATCAAACCTCCCCGGATTACTCTTCCACGAGATCCGCTGACAACTTTGAGCCGGGTCCAGACTCCTTTGCGATACCAATTAACTCATGAACTTTGGCCAGCTGGTCCTCGTTGAGTTCGGTGAATTGGACTCCGAAACCAATCCCGCTGATGTAGTGCCGCACTTCGCCTTCGAGGTAGAGCCAGTCATCATCCGGCATACAAACACGGAAGCCTACAATCTCACCCTGTCTGACTTCACCAACGGTATCGAGAAAGCACCCGCCTTCTGAAAGATTTGTGATCTTTGCCGTTTGTGCATCGTTGGTGCGCTCCCAAACTGCATCGAGGCTGATGCTCAGCCTCGGTTTAGACCGTCGATCATCCATTAACTTTGAAAACTCCCGTCCGGAAAAAGAGCAGCAGGAAAAAGAGCAGTTTCGAGTTTCGAGTTTCGAGTTTCGTGTTCTACGCACCCGCACTTCAACCTGGCTGCCCAAAGGCGAATGTCGATCGGCAATCTGACAGACTTGAAACTTGAAACTCGAAACTCTCTTCCTTTACGCCGAAAACTGTGTGATGTCGCCGGGCGTTCGCAACATCTTGTTCACTTCACCGAGATGCTGTTCCTCTTCGGCAATCATCTTCCGCGCATACTCCTCGAGGAGCACCGATCGATTAATAACGAGATCCAGCAAACGCCGGTAAAGCTCTAGTCCTGTTTTTTCCGCCTGCAGCGATTCGATCAGAATGTCATTGATACCGTGCTTGTGTGTTTCCAGGAGCGACCCGATTTTCAGGGAAGGGTGATCGCCGAAATGGGTTACCAACTCGCCTGCTTCGTTGGCATGGGCCAAACACGTCGATGCTTCGCCGCGGAGCCAACCCGTGATCGGAATGCGGTTGTGTCCAAACACCATCAGCGCGTAATGAGTGTAACGAACCACTCCCGCGAGTTCAGTTTCTAGAATCTCATTCAGCAGCGCCACCGCGGCTGTTTTGTCAAAGTCCTCTGCCATAGTTTCTAACCTGCCTCTCAGTGGTCTAAAGATATTTTGATGTCCAAGCCGATTGCAGATTCTAAACCTTGGACACAGGAAAGCATAACGCGAGAGTAGATTGAGGACTTACGCAAGGCGGAGCCTTTGGAGTGCGGCCGACTTGTCGGCGCTTTGGTGAGCTGGCAGTAGATTTCTGTGGAAGCCGCAGTAAGGCGCCGACAAGTCGGCGCACTCCAGAGGCTCCGCATCACTACATCCGGTCCCACGGTCCCCAAATGGCAAAAGTCACGCCCGGCACCTGTATGTTGAGGAAGAGCGTTTGGCCGTCAGGGCTGAAAGTCACGCCGGCAAACTCACGTGTTTCAAAACCCGCCATGACGTTCTTTACTACGCTGGTGATCTCTCCACCCTTCCTCAATAACTGGAGATGTATCGAGGCACCGTTGTCCTCGCAGATGAGAAGGTTTCCCTGCCGAGTCTGACAGAGATTATCTGGATTGTTCATCACCGTTGGGTCGTTGGGCTCGGAAAGTAGTCTCAGCGTGCCATCACCCTTTGCATCGGGAGTGTATTCCCAAACCTGGCCGAGTTTCTTGTTACCACCGCTGGTCGAAGTGAAGAAGATCTTGCCGGTTCCGTAGATACAGCCCTCAAGTCGCCTAAACGTTGCGGCGCCCGATTCTGCTCCTTCCTTAAAAACCGCGATCGGATCACGTTCGGCCGCGACCGGGTCGGGTTCGCGTATATCTACCCAGCGGACCGGCAGCGAAACACCAATCTTCTGGCTCATTCGGGTGTCGAACTTTGGCTGGTCCTGAATGGAAAGAATTTGCAGGCGGCCACCTGCGACCAGCCGTCCTTTTTTCTTTGGAATGAAACGGTAAAAACCACAAGTGTCTTTGTCTTCGGTGAGATAAACGATTCCGGTCTTTGGATCGACTGCGAGCGCCTCGTGCACAAAGCGGCCCATCGCCGTCAACGGCACTGGCTTTACCGGCTTGTCGGCTGCGGCCGGGACCTCAAAACAATAGCCATGCGGTTTCGAGAAACCGCCCCGCTCCTGACCCGCTGCATTCTTAAACTTCTCCAGCCCGATCGTAGTCTCTTCACAACTCACCCAACTGTTCCAGGGAGTGGGCCCACCCGCACAGTTGACGAGCGTACCGCTGAGGCTCACGAAGTCTTTGATGATTTCACGAGTCTTCGGATCGATGATCAGCGTCGTTGTGCCGCCGCCGGCCATAGGGTCGTATGGATCTACCCCGATCGCCGCGCCAGGTTGTCCGATGGGATGACTGACTTCATGATTACGAACCACACGAAGCTGGTCGCGAACCTGAAACGTCCACATGCCATCGTGCGCCCGCGGAGTGAGATTGCCGTCTGACATCAGCTTGCCTGTCTTTCCCAGGGCCGTGTAATGAAAGCCGTCCGGAAGAGCCAGGAGCAGCTCGTTTGTGTTTGTCGTTTGAGTGGGAATCAATGGACCAAAGCGAGCGGCATTAGCAGGTGCAAACCCATTTGCAACCGCGCCGATGATGTCTGATCCACGAAACGCATCGAAGGCGAGCGCGCCCACGCCAGCCATGCCTGCGTGCAGCAGGAAACTTCGTCTGCCTAATCCTGACAACGCTTGCGTCTTCTCCTTTTCTAACAACTCCGTCTGAGTGAGGTGCGAGGCAGCGTGATCAAACATTATCTCCGTGCGGTACTCGCGCATCACTCACTCGAACCAAATTTCAACCTCGTAGCCATCAGGGTCGTTGATGTATGCGAAAGGGAATCCTGGTGAGAATTCGCCCCGCCGTAGAACTCTACCACCCGCTTGTTCCACTTCGCGAGTGCTAAAGGCTCGATAGGATTCGTCACAGAACTGAGCGTGTGACTTGGCCTATAAGTGTCCGACATGCTTCAGCTTGTCGACTGGATTGGGAACTCTCAATTTGTGATATTTCAAGGTGAATGTTGCCACTCTCGACGACAAGCTGAAGCATGTCGGAC
>JANNON010000726.1:0-4386 GCA_031399105.1 Blastocatellia bacterium
TCCGCGTGCTTCATGTTTGAGACCCTACCGTGATTAGAACGGCGCTACCTCGCTTTGCTTGCATCAACTGACTTCTGCCCTTTCATCTGGAACGCCTTGCGAAGCGAGCAACGGTTCAAACTCCGTCTCGAGGTGCAAGGCAACTTCAGAAAAGGCCCGCTCGGCCTCTGCTTTTGTCCAACCCTGTTCGTTGATCAAGACGCGCTGAACCGCCGCGCGCAAATCGTTGTGAATCCGGTTTAGCCGGCGACTCGCCGTGGCTTCATGCACACCAAGCACCGCGCCGGCCTCACGTAAGCGCAAATCATCAAAATAGTAGAGTTTCACCAAGAGACGATCATCGTCTGTGAGTTCTTGAATCGAACGCGCCAATGCTCCCTGAATTTCTTCGCCGGCAAACTTATCCGTCAACGCTTGTTCTGGATCGCCTGTCCCCATCGCCGCCGCGTGCGCGGTACTCTCTTCGTCACTTGCAAGTCGATCAAAGTCCGCGTCCTCTTCAGTCTGAACCAGCCGCGACTGTATGCGATGCTGATCGATTGCGAGCTGGGCAACGACCGCCCGGAGCCAGCCGGCCAGCGAGCCGCGACCCGAGTAGTACGCCAACTTACTTGCACGCGTGCCATCAACGCGAATTCGTAGCCCGTAGAGTTCGGCCCAGATCGACTGGGCCAGATCTTCCGCAGCATCCTCATTCGAAGTCGCTGAGCGAGCGGCGGATTTCACCGTCACAGAAAAGCGTTCCACCAGGTCATCCCAGGCAGTTTGATCACTACGCTCGCAAGCAACTACCAAACAAAGATCGTCCGCCAGGAGCTCTTCCATGAAAGACTCGATTGATTCGGTCGAAGTGTTCGCGTCGTCTTTTAGCAGATACTTATCGACGACTTGCCTGATACGCGGCGAGATTGCGGCCTCGTCCAAGCCGCGCGAATCGGTAGCACGGGCGAGCAACTCGCGCGTGCCTTCCGCTACCAGGTCGTCGATCTGTTCTGCTTTTCGGCTCAACGGGGGATTCTCATCCGTCAGTTCAGTTTTGATTCACCGCTTCCCAATCACGCTCGCGGAGTCACAAATCGGTACAATGCTAACACGCTCGTTCAAACGTTAGCGCTGTTAATGACCGCCAGCGCTTTGATGTCGAAGCGGCCTGCAAGTTGCCGCTGGGACCGCAGGCGTCCCCGCCTGCCCCGTGTTGAATGCCACAGTAAGAGTAACCAACGATCTCAACGACAGGATGTCGTCCTCTTTGACACCCCTTTATCGCTAAGTTAGATTCCGCTTACGCATGCTTCGTGTTACAGAAATCTTCCGCTCGATTCAGGGCGAGTCAACACACGCCGGCCGGCCATGCACCTTTGTGCGATTAACCGGTTGTCCAATGCGTTGCGTCTGGTGCGACAGTGAATACACCTTCGCCGGCGGCGAACATGCTTCAATCGCTGACGTGCTTAACCAGGTGCGGAATTTTGGCTGCAAACTCGTCGAGGTTACTGGCGGCGAACCACTGGCACAAAAGGAAGCGCTGAACTTGATTCGGCAACTTTGCGACGAGGGTTACGAGGTACTAATCGAAACCGGCGGTTATGTTTCTCTCGATGGCGTTGATTCCCGCGCTGCGATAATCCTCGATGTTAAGTGTCCCGGTTCCGGAGAGGCGGAAAGAAATCATTGGACCAACCTCGAACGCTTGCGTGCCGCACAAGATGAAGTGAAGTTCGTGATCGCGGATCGCGGCGATTGGGATTACGCACAGGAAGTAATTCGCAAGTACGATCTCGAAAAGACCACGAAGGCAGTACTCATCTCTCCGGTCTGGGACTCCATTGATCTGCAAGAACTCGCCGGTTGGGTTTCCAGCAGTGGCTTGAATGTTCGCATGCAGCTCCAGTTGCACAAATACATCTGGGGCGCCGAAGTAAGAGGAGTCTGATGGGTGGTTCCGACGAAAGTGCACATGAGCCCGCCGGCGTCGGCCGTGAAATGCGGAACTGTCAATTAGCTGTCTGCCTCGTTTCGGGAGGTATGGATTCGTGCGTCACTGCCGCAATAGCCCATGAAGAGAACGAGGAGTTGGCCTTTCTGCATGTCTCTTACGGCCAACGGACCGAACAACGCGAGCAGCGAGCTTTCAATGAACTTGCAGATCATTATCGCGTCGAACATCGTCTCGTCGTTTCCATCGAACATCTTGCAAGGATCGGCGGCTCTTCATTAACTGACGTCAAGATTCCGATCTCAAAAGCCGAGTTCTCAACGCAACAAATCCCCACTAGTTACGTTCCCTTTCGGAATGCTCACCTGCTGGCAATCGCCACGAGCTGGGCGGAAGTGATTGGCGCTTCGAGCATTTACATAGGAGCGGTCGCAGAAGACTCTTCCGGATATCCTGATTGCCGGCCGGAATTTTATGAAGCTTTTCAGAAGGTGATAAATCTCGGAACGCGACCGGAAACCGAGGTGGAAATTCGGACGCCGGTGATCGCTTTGAAAAAGTCGCAGATCATCAGGCTTGGAGCTGAACTCTCGGCGCCACTTGAGCTAACTTGGTCGTGCTATCAGGAAACGGAACGAGCCTGCGGAAGTTGCGATTCATGCGCCCTTCGGCTTCGTGCCTTTAAGGAATCAGGCCTTAATGATCCGATTACTTACGTGGCTTGACAGTGGGCGCTAGGCTCATTAACTTTAAGGCTGTTAATCGTTTAAATTTACAACTTTAACGCGGGATGAGCGCATCCTAGGAATCTCTCCCGCCGGAACAAATTCGAGCCCACATTGTTTGGAGGAAGATTAGATGCTTTCGAGAAAGTTGTTTCTGATTATCGCCGGTATCACTCTCGTTTTGACGACCGCGGTTGCCGCAGTTGCGCAGAGTGGTGAACTTCGCGGCCACGTTGATCTGATCCAGGCGGACGGCAAGAAAGTGCCGGTGGCCGAAGCTTTCATCGATGTGTACCGGACCGATTTGCCTGGCAAGTACAACACCAAAACAAACAAAAAGGGCGAGTTCGTTTTCGCCGGATTGCCATTTATCGGTGTGTACACTGTTGTGGTCAGCCACCCGACAACGCGCCCAACCTGGCAAGGTGGTATCAGGGCTGGAAAGGGCGTCGACTATGCCTTCGAACTCGCACCGGGCGATGGACAGCGGCCTACGTTCGAAGATGTGAAAGCGGTAGCGGCACGAAGTGGTGAAGCGCCTGCTGCCGGCGGTGCCAGAGAAAGCGCCGAGGAAAAGGCCAAGCGCGAAGAGATACTGGCGAAGAACAAAGAGATTGAAGAGAGCAACAAGAAGATTGAAGCCTCCAACGCCGTCATCAATCGGACTTTCAAGGCCGGCAACGAAGCTCGCGCCGCGAAAAACTGGGATGAGGCTATCCGACTGTACGACGAAGGACTCGTCGCCGATCCCGAACAAGCAGCGTTAATGACGAACAAAGCCCTGGCATTGAAATCTCGCGGCGTAGATCGCTACAACGCAGCGATCACTGCCAAAGACGATGCGACCAAAGCCTCCGGACTTGCTTCGGCACAAGCAGACTTCAAGGCAGCCGCGGAAGCGGTGAATAAAGCTGCCGACTTGATGAAGAAATCGCAGACCGCTAACGCTACTGATCCAAGCGAGCAGCAGCGACAGGCGTCAAACAAACTTGCTACTTTGGCAGCTCGAGCCGAAGTCATGCGGCTTTACGTTACCAAGACGGATCAGACGAAAGTGGATGACGGTCTTGCTGCTTATCAAGAGTATCTGGCAGTCGAAACTGACGCGGTTCGAAAGTTGAAGGGTGAACACGATCTCGCCCAGATGCTTTTTGACTCAAACGCCTTCGATAAAGCGCTGGTGCAGTATCAGAAGATTCTTGAAACCCATCCCGATGACCTCGAAGCACTTTTGCGCTCCGGACAGGCGCTCTTCAATATTGGAGCGAGCAGCAGCGATGGGTCTTCAAAAGCCAAGTATCAGGAAGCCGCAAACTACCTGGCGAGATACATCGAAAAAGCGCCGGACACTGAAGCCACAATGAAGGCGGACGCGAAGGCAATCCTTGAGACGATGAAGGAGCAGGAAAACGTCAAACCAACCGGGCCGCCTGCACGCCGCCGCGGCCGCCCATAAGTACCGAACACCTCATCAAAAGCCGTATCGGAGTGAGTCTCTGATACGGCTTTTTTGTTTTGGGAAAGGCTGTAAATGAGAACTCTAGCCTTAGCTAACGCGCTGAATATTAGGAAGAACAGATGTGCAGTCTCACTGTCAGGAAGGTGGACCCTGTCCCCGCCTGACTTTCGGCGCAAGGAAGATCGATAGACTTGAATCTGCCAAACCACCTTGAAACTAAGGCAACTTGAAGCGGGGACAGGGTCCACCTTCCTGACAGTGAGACT
>JANNON010000750.1:0-3976 GCA_031399105.1 Blastocatellia bacterium
GTACAACGAGACGCAAAACTACGTGCGTAAGATCTCCGAGAGCTATGGAAAAACTTTTCATCCAGTGCTGAGTCCCGCTGAAGCGAGAGCAGCTTTCAATCTGGTCCCGGCAACAGCTAGCGCAATGCAATAACGGAAGCTTCATCACAACTAAGTAGCGCGTCGAAAGGACCTTTCGACGCGCTATTTGTTTGTGGATTACACGATCCACAAGAAAAGAGAAGGCGGCCCGAAGCGAAGCAATCAGAACCGTTTGAGCGTAGCGACCGGGCCGATTCCAAAGAAGCATTCGATCGATAAGAAGTACACAACCTCTCAGGACCAGTTTAAGCTCTCGTTCAGATCCGGTCGCTACGCTCAACGGTTCTGATTGGTTCGCCAATTTCCAAGGGTTGACCAAACACAGCCGTCATTGTTGTGTGACGTTCATGCGGAAAGGGATCGATGAGAAGTAAGTCTTACGAAGTGGCTGGTTTAAATATTTCACGGACAGTGCGGATGACCTGCCTGAAAAATCGAAAGATCCTGGGAAGCACGAGCGCGGTAATCACAAGGCCGAGTCCGACAACGCCGAAAAGCAGGTACGGCAAGAAGACCGAGAGCACTACCGCGATCACTGCCAGCAGATCTTCCAGTGTGCTGACCACGATATTAGAAACCGGCTCGGGGCTGGTATTGATGACTGCACGAGCGGCTGCTTTGGTGCCGTGCGAACTCAGGGCCAATCCACCGCCAAGCAGGAAGGCAATTGCTTGCACTGACTTATCAAATTCACCGAAGGCCGCAGCACCCAGAATGGCGCCCGCCGGAACACGAATGAAAGTGTGAATCACGTCCCAAGTACTGTCGACAAGTGGAACTTTGTCCGCGACGAACTCAATTACGTACAAGGTGGCAGCGACCGCGATGACCCACCAGTTTGTCAGTACTTCCAACTCTCCGGGCAGCTGCAGGTTTGCGAAGCGGCTCAACAAGCCGAGAGTGGCGACGCACGCATAAAGGTTGATTCCTGAAACCCAGGAGGCACCCATTGCAATCGCTAGTGTTGAGATGAAGTTCATAAAAAAGCGAGCCTCAACTAATCTTTTGCCGACTCCTCCTATTAGCATTTGAGGAACACGGCGGTCGTGGCTGCGGCTGAGCCGTCCGATGTGCGGCGGTGGCTATGCCCCGCTGCCAGCATCACTTTGTTGTGGGCCTACGCCCCGGTCGTCCGGCACGGCGGGCGTGGCCCCAAAAATGTTAGAGACAATGCTGACGAAAGGGCATAGCCGCTTTCGCAAATCAGACGGCATACCCGCAACTCGGTTGAATAGTTTGGCTGGTTGTTCACAGTTTGGTCGTCGTATTCAAAAGCCTCTTTCTAAAGAACGTTGTAAAGCTCGCGACAGTTCTGCATAATGACAGCCGAAGTTGCTGCTCACGCAATTCGCAACGCCCTAGTAATCCTCAAATTCATAATCAACAACAACCCCGACTGAGTTTCTCTGCACCCGTTTACTTCGAAGGCCTCTGCCTTGGGGTCGTCGAGATCCGAGGAATCTTATATCGAGCGGGGGTTACGCAATGCGACACCGACTTCTGAACTTTCTATCACTGACAGCGCGGAAGGCGTTTTCTGCAGCCTTGCGCACTTTCGTTACGGCACTCGTGTTGGGCGTTTGTGCGATGGCTATCCTACGCTACATGGGTGTCCCCGTTCCTACTCCACACGAACTGCTTCACAACCTCGCAAGCATCACCCGTCTGGCGAAAATTCTTTCTTAGGCTTTAAGTGCCAATCATGATGAATGAAGTATCAAAATGTTATGACGTCCTTGGTGTGCAGCCCGGCATTTCGCCCGCACAATTGAAGGCGGCTCACCGCGATCTTGCGAAAGTCTGGCATCCGGATCGTTTCGGACATGATCCGCGACTACAAGCCAAGGCGCAGGAAAAGTTGAAAGAGATTAATGAAGCCTACGAGCAGATTAGCTCAGGTAAGTCCAAACAGCGTACTTCGCAACGCGATCAAAACTCTGCTGAACAACCGCAGAACCAAAATCATCGCCGGCAGACTGACCAATCAGATGGCGCTCAGAATAGAAACAACAGAGCTACCAGGGCATCGATGCGCTGGCAGTTCATAGTTGGGGCGTTGCTGGTTTTTGGCGTGGCGTTTCTTTTTACGACCCGGTCGTTAGTAAGTTCGAGGCAGGGCAAAGCGCAAGCAGCCGGAGCTTTGGGCCAGGAAAGTGCCAGCAAAGAAAGTGCTAGTGAGGGAGAGTTGCGGGCGGAAGCCGTTGAAAAGCGAGCATCAGAAAAGAAGTCTGGTAATGAAGTCGTGAAAACCGAAATCAGCGACGCAGGTGAAGACAGGAATCAGCCCGTCCAACCAAGCGCCGTAACAACCGAGACCGCGTTGATTGATACAACCACCGGACTGCTTGCCAGACCCGACTGTCCGTTGAAGAGCAGAATAACTTTTGTGCGCGGCAATCAGCCGACGCAGTACTGCTCTGCCGCGCACGCCCAGCCGACCCCAAAAGACTCAAAAATCAAAGCAGTAACCAAACGCCTCACCTCACCTAAACAGTGGCTCAGTGGAAAGAACTCCGAAGCGCAGGAAAAGAGATCACCGTGATGGCTGGGAGGTCTGCTCTAAAGATTTCGGTCTCAGCCAACTCTCCAGGAGTCTTCGCCGGTTTTCCAGCTTCCGCTCAATATTCGGGACGTTCATGACGAGCCGTTCGAGGTGCTCAAGATAGTCTGGCTCGCCGATGAGTTCTCTGACTTCGGAAATGAACGGCTGCAGTTTTGCGAAGACCACGACGTGCTCGCTATTCGATTCGAGGAACAGTTTCTCATCGATGCCACCGTTGTTAACGAAGGAAGCCGCAGTCTCCCAGTAGGAAGCGACCATGCGGTAATAGGCGCTTTCCTGTTGCCCGCTAACCAGGAGTTGCACAACGTCACGACCGCTTTTGGGCGCGAACTGTGTTACGAACCAGGCGCGAGCTTCGCGCATCAGTGGTTCCGTTCGGATCTTATAAAGTTCGATGATGGCGAGCGTGTCGCCGGGTTGAGTTGGCATTGTCTCTCCTCAGGATTTTTTTGGCCGCGGATGTTTTGGCCGCGGATAAACGCGGATGATAGGGATCTGAGAATGACGTTACGGCTTCGACATCAGGTTCGACATCAGGTTCACATCCGTCCCATCGGCGTTAATCCGCGGCTACTCCATTAAAAGGTCATGATACTGTCCCAATCTGCAAACTAGCCAATCTCCAGTGTTAACCATGGGTAGCTGGTCTCGCTTTGGTCTCTCGGCTAGAATCCGACTTCTTTTAAATCAGAAGGATGAATCCCAAATGGCGCTGATTACAGCCAACGAACTGAAACGCAAATTACTGATCACGGTTGATGGTCAGCCCTTCGTCGTTGTCGATGTTTTCTTTGCTTCACCGACGGCCCGCGGCGCCGCGACGATGGTTCGCACACGATTGCGCCACCTGCTGACTGGCGCCGCGCTCGAGAAAAGCTTTCGCTCAAACGAAAAGTTCGAAGAACCGGACGTCGAGCTTTCGCCGGCCTCGTTTCTTTATAGTGACACCCACGGCTTTCATTTTATGGACGAGAAAAACTACGAGCAGTTCAGTTTCTCCGCGGAAGATATAGAAAGCGATCGCGGTTATTTGAAGGAAGGCGTTTCGTTGCAGGTGCTGAAATACAATGGCGCCCCAGTCTCGTTGCAGTTTCCGCAATACGTCGAGCTGGTGGTGGTTGCTACTGAATTGGGACTTCGAGGAGACACGGCTGCGGGTGGGGCGACCAAGCAAGCGACGTTGGAAACCGGACTGGCAGTGCGAGTACCGCTCTTCATCAAGGAAGGGGAGGTTGTGCGCGTGAACACTCAAACAGGCGAGGTTGCTGGGCGAGCTTAACGGCTTTGCACAAAAGTACCGACAGGGGGCGACGAGAAGCAATCAGAACCGCG
>JANNON010000260.1:0-2065 GCA_031399105.1 Blastocatellia bacterium
ACCCACTCGGGTGAGCATCCACTGGATGCCTGCGTGGTCCGTAACCTCAAGGTCTGTCGTAATGCTCTCGATAGTCTCACTGTCGATCACCGTTCTTTTGATAAACCAGTTCTGCCAGGTGTGGATACGCCATGTGAGATCGGCATGATCCTTCACTTCAAGCACCTCCTCCGGGCGCACTACGCCGCCCTCGCGGACGAGAAACACACGGTCAATGCCAGAGCGGTGTTCGGGAAGCGGCTCCTCTTTGGACAACCTGCCGTAGCGCGCCATGATGATCATGGCTTTGGCCATACCTTCTCCGCTGGTAACGGCTGACACGATATCCTGGCTGCCCACAGCGCTTCGAATCGCCCGGAGGTCATCCAGATCCTGCTGAAACTTGACTTCATCGGCAAAGGCAATGATCGCCTCAATGCCGATTTCGAGCATCATCGTGACGATGGTGAAGGCTCCGCCTCCTATGAAACGTGTGTACTTGAGTTTTTTGGCCGCTTTGATGGCGTCATTGGCATACCCTTCGGCATGAATCGCCACGGAGAACGGAGTGATTCGAGATGCGCTCTTGCCGATGAGGCCGCCGGCGATACCGCCACTGGTGATCGCGCTGGCGGCCCCGGCCAAGTGCGCGGAAACTTTGTCCGCCATCAGCGAGGCGGTTACGTCCCCGCCGTAAATCTCCTGAAATCCGGCAGCGTACAGGTACTGGCGGCTGGGGCCGGGTATATGAAATCGAAGCGCACCCACGATCCGATTCGGCGTACGGCAGTGCGGAGTAGAGTCGTATTCCAGCCCATAGGCGGCCATCAGAACGGAATCGGGTTTCCAGCCGCAGGGGTCCTTTTGCCAACTCTCCGCTACTTTGACCGCATGGTCGTACAGGTACGATTCGCGAGTCTTGAACTCGTTCTCGAAATAACTGACCACGAAGTGTTCGTCCGCGGAGCGTTTATCGACAGGCTTTTCCAGTGACAACAGCAGGTCAGCCGCGACGTAAGCCTGGATGTCCGCAACGAGATCCTTACGTCCGTACTTGAAAATCACACTCTCCAGCTCCTCGGGCGCCAACTTTCGTTCGGCCATCCAGCGAAGCATGATTGACTTGATGTAGTCACGAAACCGGACCTCTTCGGGAGATGGATACGAACAAATCGCGCTGGTGGGCAGCGGCGGAGCGCATCGATCCTTCACCGGAGGGAAAAGCCACTCGGAATGAAAGTCGTAGAAAGTGCTGGTCTGGGCTGAGGCGGGCGAGGCGAGCGTGCTCAACGCTACCGCGGCCAGGAACAATAATGAAATCCATCGGTGCCATTGCCGAAGGACAGTTTGCTGTGCAGATCTTTTTATCATGAATTTGACTCCTCGCCCGACAGAGCGCAGCACAGCTTAAATTCGGACCATGGATTTTTTTGGGATTGGCAGCAGCGGTCGTCTTTCACGGTTATTGCATTGTTTCTCGACGCGTTCGTCCGCATGTTTGA
Source organism: Blastocatellia bacterium (assembly GCA_031399105.1). Lineage (GTDB taxonomy): Bacteria > Acidobacteriota > Blastocatellia > Pyrinomonadales > Pyrinomonadaceae > PSRF01. The sequence continues at coordinate 1,482 of JANNON010000260.1, forward strand.
TCCCACGTGTTATCCTGTGCGGCGGTATGGGCGATGGTGAAGCTGGCAATGGTGAAGCTGAGGTAACCGTCCTGCTACGGCAGATGCGGGGTGGCGACCAGGCCGCGGCGGACGTCCTGGTGCCGCTGCTGTTTCGCGAGTTGCGCGAATTGGCGCGCACCTATCTGCGGCGGGAAGCCGACGGCCACACTCTGCAGCCCACTGCGTTGGTGAATGAGGCCTATCTGCGGCTAATCGGCGACCAGGCGCGTGACTTTGAGTGCCGGTCGCATTTCATCGGTGTGGCGGCATCCGTGATGCGGCGGCTTCTGATCGACCACGCGCGGCGTAAGAAAAGCGAGAAGCGACAGGCCACTGAGTCTGATCCGGCAGACTACATGTCGCCCGAGAAAGCCGAGGAACTCCTGGCCTTGAACGTGGCGCTTGACCGCCTTGCGGAGTTGAACGAACGATACGTGAAGGTGGTGGAGCTACGCTACTTCGGAGGGCTCTCCATCGAGGAGACGGCCGAGGCGCTGCAAGTGGCGCCGATGACGGTAAAGCGTGACTGGATCGCGGCACGCGCCTTCTTAAAGCAACAGGTG
>JANNON010000793.1:0-4609 GCA_031399105.1 Blastocatellia bacterium
TGATGTCGTTATTGACCGAGTCTCTCTCGCTCGGCAGCGGACAAGTACTCGCGCCGTTGTTCATTGCTTTCCTTGTTACTTCCGAGTGGTTGATCCGCAAAAGGAGTAAGGCAGAGGGCGATGCATATTTAGCGGCAGCCCTGGCCACTGCAGTTGTTAGTCTCGGGTTGGTTACTCTTTACGGTATTTGGTCGCCTGCCGGGCCATTCGCCGTTTGGCTAATTTATGGAGTCTATGCAGCTGGTGCGTTCTGGATTGCGGCTCGCCGTAAAGATCAGTGGTTCGGTTGGCTTGGTTCGGCGTTACTACTCTTCGCGCTGGCCCAGGCCTTCGCGCAGGTGCTGCTCATTCCGTTTCCATGGCAGACCGCTCTTCTCACCCACGCTGCCGTCTGCGCGATCGCAGCATTTGTCTGCAGTCGCTTCAAGATAGAAGTCTTAACCAAAGCTTTCTACGAATCAGCGCTGGTGTCTTCATTCCTGGCGGTCATTTGTTTAGTGGAAGCAGGTCGTTGGGAGACGACGGCGATGCAGGCGCAGAGCCTGTTCTGGCTTTCAGGCATCTGGTTGATGTTGGTCTGGTTCAAACGTCAGCGAGAACTTTTCGTGATTTTCCAGATTGCGTTAACGCTGGCGGTGGTCGTCGCCATTAAAGCAGCGTTGCAGCAGTTTGAGTGGTATGCCTACTTGCCGCACGCTTGGCTGCATCCGTGGGGACTGCAGATTCAGGGAACAGCGCTGTTGCTGCTGAGTTTGGTTTGGGTGGCGCTGAGGATGAGCACCAAGCGCCTTGCCGCACACCATGTTTCACGCAGCGAGAGCGGCCCGAGTTTCATCCCCGACTTCAAACGCTTGCTCGAACTTCCTTTGGCCGTCGACCGAATCGTGTTGTGGATTGTCCTCGCGGGCTTTGTCTTGTTGACGGGCTACGGCGCGTTGTCAGGATTAACGCGCGAGCTAACTCAGCGCGATGGTTACACTCCTCCATGGGACATCGCCGGATTCCCACACGAGCAGGTATTGCAGCTTGGCTCCTGGATCGTTCTGGCGTTGCTTGTGATGGCGCTGCTGAGCAATCTTTGGGAACGGCGGCGCTCGATCTATTTGTTAGGTGCGTTGGCGGCATTTCTTTGCGCCATACCCTTGCTCGCCGGAAGTTGGGAACCGCAAACAGCAACAGCATCAGCATGGCGCTGGCTTGCGGCGCTGGCGCTGATGGTTATTTCAGTCCCGATTTGGTTTTACAAAAGCCTCGTCAGATACTTCGAGACGATCGGATGGCCGTCACTGGAAATTTCGTCAAGTGAAGCGGCACGCCGACTCCGGCTATTACTGTTAGGGGTGCTACTCACTCCACTTGTTCTGCTTACTCTCTTTCCGGTTTTTCCGGCCATCCTTTACAGCCCCGTTCATGGGCCGTCGTCTGGCTTCTTCGCTTCCGTTGGGAACAGACTTTCGTATGGAGTGCCGTTAGTTGTCGTAGCGTTCGTGCTGATTGTATACGCCGTTCGCGAGCGCTTGCCGAGCTACGCGTTTATAGCGGGGCTGCCCCTGAGTTTTACGGTAACGATGGGCTATCTCCTCGGCGTCGTGGCAGTAAATGGTTCGATGAACCGCGTGGTGTTCGTCAACGTCGTTCAACTCAATGCGATCATGTCGGCAGCGTATGGACTGGCTTGGCTAAGTCGCACGAAACGCATCTCAAGTTTTCTTGATGAACAAAAAAGGGAGCGAGCGGAAGAGTTACTGCGTCTGCAAGTGTGCATCGCGCTGGGATTAAATTTCCTTGCGGTCGCTGCAATTTGGTTACTTCCCGGCGCACACAATTTTCAGATCGCATGGCTGGCTGTTGCTACGACGGTCGGGTTGCTGGTTGCATGTCTCTGGCACGTTTGGGCGAAGCATGCGACGGCGGGTATTTATCTGCTTGGTCTAATGGCCGCGACGACGGCACTAATGCAATCCGACCTGTCTTCAAATAGGTTCACCTGGGCCGGGACGATGATGTTGTCCGGCTACACTGTGATTGCAGCGCTGTTGTGGCATTTTCGCGAACACCTCTTTGGCTGGGCCGACCGTTGGCACATTCCTCGACCAATGGAATCAGGCGTCACGCCGCCGGAGTGGTTAGTTGAATTCAACGGCACTCTGTCAGCCATCGTGACTTTCTTCGCTTTTCAGATTGAACTCACGTTCCTTAGTTTTGGTTTAAGAGTAACGGCAGCTTTCGCCGTGTTGCTGCAGTCACTTTCTTTCGCGTTGATAGCGGGTGGAGCGTGGCGCGAGCGATTGCAACGAACCGCGGTTGTAGCCTTTGTCGTGGGCTTCGCTTTTCTCGGGTGGTCGTTCCTCGTCCCGGGCGTCACTGGCACCTGGCTAAACCGGGCTGTGATTCTGATGGTTCAGATGTTTGTCTTAACAGCCGTTTACGCGGCCGCACTGAACAAAGAGATTCTGCGCGAGACCGATTGGACGAAGTCAGTGCAGTCATGTGTGCCATGGATCGTCGGAACCGGGGTAGTGGCGCTGTTGTTTTCATTGGCCACGGAAGTCTCCTATCAAGTCTCGTTCGGCGCGGTTCGCATCAGGCCGCTCGCGCTGTTGGCTATCGGCCTTACGCTGGCCGGAGCGATTGTCATCAGTCTTCTGTTTGCGCTTTCGCCGACACACGATCCTCTGAAGCTGTCCGAGCGCGGTCGCACGAAGTATGTATATGCGGCGGAAGTGTTACTGGCCCTGTTGTTCATGCATGTTCGCTTGACGCTGCCCTGGTTGTTCACGGGGTTCTTTGAACGTTACTGGCCGCTCGTGGTGATGGTGATCGCTTATCTTGGTGTCGCGACAAGTGAAACTTTGCGACGCAAGAAGTTGCTGGTGCTGGCTCAGCCTTTGGAACGCACCGGAGCTTTTCTGCCGCTTCTACCTGTGCTTGGCTTCTGGCTGGCGCATTCTGACGTCGACTACTCAGCCTTGCTGTTTATCGTCGGCGGGCTTTATGGCTTGCTGTCGATTCTGCGGCGTTCGTTCATGTTTGGCCTGTTCGCGGCGCTGGCGGGCAATGCTGGGCTGTGGTACCTGTGGCATCGCTCGGATGACTTTCAATTTTTCCAACACCCGCAGCTTTGGTTAGTGCCCATCGCAGTTTCGGTGTTGATTGCCGCTTACCTGAACGAAAAGGACTTTACCGAAGAGCAGATGGCGGGCATTCGTTACCTGTCGTTGATCACGATCTATGCTTCTTCGACGGCCGATATCTTCATCAACGGCGTCGCTGAGTCGCCCTGGTTGCCCTTAGTGTTGGCAGCGTTTTCGTTGGTAGGAATTTTCGCCGGGATCATCTTTCGCGTGCGTGGATTTCTGTTGCTCGGCTCTGTATTTCTGCTGCTCGCAATGATCACCATGATCTGGTATGCGTCGGCGAATCTCGGATGGACCTGGTTGTGGTACGTGGCCGGAATCGTCACCGGCGCCACGATCATCTTCATGTTTGCCGTGTTTGAGAAGAAACGAAGCGAGGTGTTGCGCGTTGTCGAAGGGTTTAAAGAATGGGATCGATAAGGCTCAAAAAACAGCCACAGATTTCACGGGTTACACAGATTCAGAAGGAGTGCTTTGTGCTTTGTACTTTGAGCTCGGGGCTTCTAGTTCTTAGAGTTCGAAAATTCGACCTGAAGAAGAACTAAGAACAAAGAACAAAGCACAAAGGACAAAGTACAAAGCACAAAGGACAAAGCACAAAGCCTCTCCTTCTGAATCTGTGCGATCTGTGAAATCTGTGGCTGGTTTTCCTTTGCCCCCATCGCTACGGCCCTGCGACGGCGGGCAGCACACGAGGGTGCTTCGGTTCCTTCCGGCGCAGGATGGCGGCAGAGATCAACGAGATCAGCAAGCCAATCGGCAACGGCTCCATTAGCGTAAACGCGACGTTAACGAACGGATTCGCGTACCACTTCTTGAAAGTTTCCATCTGCTCAATCTGTGCGTTTAGGGTTTCCTCGGTCGCTCCTGAGGCGCGCGCTTTCTCAATCACGTGGGCCGCATACTTATCGACAAAGTCTGGTGCGATCGTGAAATAGATGACCTCCCAGGTGATCACATAGAAGGCGCAAGTGATGAGCGTGATAAGGATTCCCACCTTGAATGCTTTGCCAAACGTAATTCTCCCGCCACCCACGTTCTCTCGGTACGAACGAATCCCGAAAAACACCATCAGAAACGAAACCACGATCGTGGTGTAACCGATGAGTTCCATCTTGTCGAACGAGATGCGGTCGACAAAGGGCAGGGTGAGCAACATCATCAAAGAACTGATAGCGCCGGAAATCAGGCCAAAGGTGAGCACGATTTTTTTCATGTTGGTAGCAGACCTGTTTGTCTGCAGCTCCTTATAAGTTTTGAAATTCCAGGCGGGAAGTTAGGCGTTTACTCGAAAGTTGTCGTCATACTTTCGGATGATTTCACCCGTTTGGAAGCAAAATCATACTAACTAATGATTGTAGGGCGGCACTCCGTGGCCGCCCCTCGTCGCCATTCGACCGAGCAGATCGTGCGCCTGTTCGATTCCTTAATGCGGGGCTATCCGATCAGTTCGTTCTTATTCTGGGACTTGA
>JANNON010000810.1:0-12557 GCA_031399105.1 Blastocatellia bacterium
GACCCTGTCCCCGCTCAATTTTCAGAACCAAGCAATCCAAAGACACCGGTCAAGCGTGAGATGTTATCTAAAGGTGAGTGATGGTTAGAGTTGAGCGGGGACAGGGTCCGCCTTCCTGACAGTGAGACTTTCAAACTTGAGAGGTTCATGCCTGCTTTGCAACTTCTTCGTGGCTTGGTTATGATCCAAAGCACACAGAGACTCGCCGCCGGATACAGCCTTCCTCTGTGAAGTAGACATTAAGCAACCGATGTCAGAAACCGCCCAATCGCTCTCACTCGAGCGTAAAATTAAGATGCAGGAAGCACGTGAGGGGATCATCAATCGCCTCTCGTTGGCGTTTCCCACGTCGATCAATCTGGACCGATTTCTGAATGTGATCGTGTCGGAGCTGGGCCGTATGATGCAGGTCGATCGTTGCGACGTCATTCAACTGACGCCTGAAAGCGAGCTCCGGATTAGTCACGAATGGCGAGCTTCGGAAGAAGTGCCCTCGAGCCTGGGCACCGCCATTCCGCTGGACATTAAACAGCTTGAGGGACACGTCGACATAACGAAACCCATCCGCCTCGACGACACTGCCGCGCCGGGCCTTGATCAAAAGGTCCGGTTCCTCGCGGCCAGTCTGCGAACACGATCATTGCTGGTCGTGCCAGTTGTACTCGGTGATGACGTGCTTGGACTCGTGGGCTTGCACACGACGCAGACGCCGCGCGAATGGCTCGATGATGAAGTCACCTTCCTGCAGTCCATCGCGCGTCAGATTGCCGTAGGCTACCAGTACACGCGGCTTTACACCGACAAAGAGCGTGAGGCGGAAACGAAACGAGCGCTGCTGGAGATCGCGAATGCTTTGAATGCGCGCTCAGATTTTCGAGAAGTCTCTTCGCTGGTCCTGGAACGCGCGATCGCTCTCGTAGGCGCGGATTACTCGGCGCTCGGTGTGCTGGATAAGGCCGGCGGGCGAATCACATTGGCAGCTTTTAAAGCTTCGCCGCATGCCACCACCGATTCGGTTCAGGGATTGATCGACACCCACGGGCAATCACTCGACATCACCGAGTTTCCCGCAATGATGGATCTGCTTAGGGAAGGGAAAACGTTGCGGCTGCTCGATACTGATCTGCCGTTTCCTTTTCGTCTTATTTTTAATGCGACGCTTGGCGGTCGGGCCGCGCTGGTAGCTCCGGTTCGCGTTGCGGGCCAAACGTTTGGGCTTCTCGGTCTGGTTTGGAGTGAGGCGCGCGCTGGTTTTCAGGATCACGAAGTGGCGTTGGTTGAAGGTATTGCCGACCAGATCGGAACCGCGCTAGAACGCGATCAATTGTCGGCCGAGGTGATGCATCTGCGTAGCGCCCTGCATGAACGTTATGGTGAAGAGCGCATCATCGGACAAACGCCCGTGATTCGGCGTGCGATCAAACTCGCGTTGAGCGTTGCTGATACGCAAACCACCGTGTTGGTGCAGGGAGAATCTGGAACCGGCAAAGAGCTGCTCGCCAATCTCATTCATTACAACTCCGGTCGGGAAGACCACTCGTATGTAAAACTGAATTGCGGCGCGATCCCCGAAACGTTGTTGGAAGCCGAGCTTTTTGGTCATGAGAAAGGCGCTTTCACAGATGCACGTGCGCTACGCCGCGGAAGGTTTGAAGAAGCCAATGGCGGCACGTTGTTTCTTGATGAAGTTGGCGAGATGAGTTTGTCTGCACAAGTGCGCCTGCTGAGAGTTTTGCAGGATGGAGAGTTTACGCGTGTTGGAGGCAATGAAGTTCTGAAGACAGATGTGCGAGTGATCGCGGCTTCAAATGTCGACCTCGAACGGGCTACTGAAGAAGGCACCTTCAGAAAGGACCTCTATTACCGGCTGTCAGTGTTTCCGATCGTTTTGCCCACTTTGCGAGAGCGGCCCGAGGATATTCATCCGTTGGTGATTCACTTCATCGAGCACTATAAACAGAAGACGGGACGGTTCATTTCTGGAATTTCCAAAGATGCCCTGCATGCGTTGATTATGTATCAGTGGCCGGGGAATGTTCGCGAGCTCGAGAACGCGATCGAACGGGCTGTGATTATCGCTTCGGGCCGGCAGATAGAACTCGACGACCTGCCGCAATCGATTGGCAGTAAAGCACTGGAAGAGCGCGATCGAATTAAAGTCGAACGAGCGAAAGCCGCAAGCGAAGGACGCACAGCTACCTTTGAAGTGGTGGTTCCGTCGTCGATGGAAGAGATTGAGCGCCAGGCGATCGAGGCGACGCTGGATTACACGGAAGGCGACAAGAGTCACGCCGCCCGCGCGCTGGGAATTGGGAGAAAGACGCTCTATCGAAAACTCGATCAGTACAACAATGGCAGGGGAGAAAAGTAGCCTGTTCGTAAGCTCTAACCTGAATACTGGGAGCGCGGACGGCCTCGTCCGCACACGCGAACCTTCATTCAAGTCTTAAGAAATCTCTTATCTTTAGGTTTTCGGCATTCAACGCTTTTGCGGACGGGGCGTCCGCGCTCCCAGGAAAAGGGCGCTGGTTCCTTTCGTTTGGCGCTCGGCTTCAGACAATGTCCGACGGCCCACCTTGTTGCGCCGGTTCTTTCCTATTTGCTATATTCCCAGCCTGGAATTTCCCAGCAACAAATTCAACTGGCGCTGTCCCCAGTGGACCTGCGCATCAAGAAAGGATCCCCTAATGGGACAAGACGACTATCGGCGAGACGACGGTGACAACATCTCCACTCGCCTGACATATCTGCTGATTGGCGGTGGTATCGGTGCTGTGTTAGCGCTCCTTTTCGCCCCCAAATCTGGTCAGGAACTTCGTGGTGATATCGCCGACGCAACGCGCAAAGGCGTGGATCGATCGCGTGAAGCAGCCCAACAGCTAGGCGACCGCGCGGGGCAGTACTACGAAACCACCCGTGAACGCGCCACCGAACTGTATTCGCAGGCGGCGGAAAAAGTAAGCGAGGTGGCCCAGACTGCTCGTGAGACGGCCGCACGTCAAACGGGCACTGTTGCTGCCGCGATCGATGCGGGCAAAAAGGCGTACCAGGACGAGAAACGAAAGACGGAACTCTCTGGCCGCACGGACGCCGCTCCTAACTACGAAGAGAAGGCGAACTAAATTCTGATGGCGATTGCTGGTTTGGCTATGCCAATAAGAACGTAGACGAGAAGGTCTACAAAACGATCCGCAATCCCACCGTTCTGGAAGATCGGCATTCGGCAATGACCTCTGCTCTTGCGCTACAGGTGAACACTAACGACCCACTGTTCTGGATCCTCGTGATCGTGGCGATCTCGTTTTTCGTGATCGCGATTGCCATGATTTTTGTGGCCTTGAACGTGAGTCGGGCAGTTGGTTCCGTTAACCGGCTGGAACAGAAGCTCGAGCCGTTGGTCGAACGGATGACTGTTCTCAGTGACCAGGGCAAGTACATCGCGTTGCAGGGACGACAGATAGCTGAGCAGTTCAATGTGGTTTCCGGCCACCTATCAGTCGCGTCTGCTCACTTCGCAGAGTCAATGGCCGTGATCAAGGAAGAGGTTGGGGAGCTTAAGGAGTTGGTGAACGACACCGCCATCGAAGCGCGAGAGAAGGTTGCGCTGGTCAGCAGCACAATCGATCGCACGCATTCGCAGGTGGTCAACACCACCGAGTTCATCGAGCAGAAGGTAATTGAGCCGGCACGCGAGCTGGCGGCGATTATGGCGGGCTTCCGCCGTGGCCTCGAGGTTCTCGTGGCTCCCGCGCCGAGGCCCGTAAATCAAACCTACGGAGAGGAAGAGTTGTTCATCGGCTGATCTCGATCAGATGTTCTTCTAAAGAACCCGAACCATCGCTTCCCAACGATGGTTTGGGTTCTTTGGTTTTTCTGAGTTGGATTTCACGAGTACTCAGCACCAGTACTTTTTGATAGTCCCTCGAAAGTTCCTTGCGCCCCTGTTAGTATTAATCTTTATAAACTATGTCTACTGAAACACCATTCGACTTAAAGAAGACTGTGAATTTGCCGAAGACCGCCTTCGCGCAAAAGGCCAATCTTGCCCAGAACGAACCGCAGCGGCTGAAAAAATGGTCCGAAATGGATCTCTATCGTCTGATCCGTGAAGCGCGCGCCGGCGCCGACAAGTTCATCTTGCACGACGGCCCTCCTTACGCGAATGCCGACATTCATCTCGGCACGGCGATGAATAAGATCTTGAAAGACTTCATCGTTAAGTCCCGGACGATGATGGGATACGACGCGCCCTATGTGCCCGGTTACGACTGTCACGGGTTGCCGATTGAGCTTTATGTCGATCGCAAGTTGGGTGCGAAGAAAGCGAATATGCCTTCGATCGCAATTCGTCGCGCTTGCCGCGAACACGCTGCGAATGCTTTGAAGCGCCAGACGAAGGATTTTCAGCGGTTGGGAATCCTGGGTGAGTGGGAGAACCCATATCTCACCATGTCCAATCACTACGAGGCGGAAACGGCTCGCTTGTTCGGTCGCTTTGTAGAACGCGGTTATGTCTACAAAGGCGCGCGGCCTGTCTACTGGTGCATCCACGATCAAACCGCGCTCGCGGAAGCCGAGGTCGAGTATCACCAGCATACTAGTCCCTCGGTGTATGTGAAGTTTCCGTTGGTGAGCGATCCGGCTGCGATCGATCCAACCCTCGCCGGAAAGAATGTCTTCGTCTTGATCTGGACTACCACGCCCTGGACGTTGCCTGCGAATCTGGGGATCGCCGTACATCCTGATTTCGAATACTCAGCTTTTTCTCACGGTAATGAGGTCTACATTGTTGCCAGTGAATTGCTTGAGAGCGTCGTGGCGAAGTGTGAACTCGCGAGTGAAGGCCCGGTTAGCGATCGAGTACTCGCGAGATTTGCCGGAGCAAAGCTGGATCGGCTCCAGGCACGTCATCCGTGGATTGATCGGCCGTCGCTGCTGATGGTCGGCGAGCACGTGACGCTCGGCGGCGAGGCTGACGCCGAAGTAGAACTCAACGTAAGACAATCGCAGCATCCGACTGCGGCGAGTAAAGCCGGGACCGGTTGTGTGCATACCGCGCCTGGTCACGGTCATGACGACTTTGTGATCGGCAAGCGCTATGGTCTGGAGATCTACTGCCCAGTTGATAATGCAGGAAGGTTCACGTCTGAAGTCGAGCACTTTACCGGCGAACAAGTCTTCGCCGCCAACCCGCGCATTGTTGAGTTCATGCGAGATCGCGGCGTACTGCTTTTTACTGAACAGTATGACCATCGTTACCCGCACTGCTGGCGCTGTAAGAATCCAGTCATCTTCCGTGCGACGCCACAATGGTTTATTTCGATGGACAAAACCGTGGGCGCGATTGTTGAAAAGGATGACGACGGTCGAGACGTCAGCAACTTTACCAATAGTGCCGAAGGCTCCTCGCTTCGCGAAGCTGCGTTAACCGAAATTGATCGCGTCGAATGGCTGCCGGCATGGGGCGCAGAACGCATGCGCAACATGTTCAAGGGGCGTCCCGATTGGTGCGTTTCGCGACAGAGAGTTTGGGGCGTTTCGATTCCGGTTTTCTATTGCGCCAGATGTAATGAAGAGGTCGCCGATCCGGAGATCATCAACCACGTAGCGGATATATTTGAGCGCGAATCATCCGACGCCTGGTACATACGCGAAGCGCGCGAGCTCTTGCCTGAGGGCTACACGTGTAAAAAATGCGGCACCGCCGAATGGACCAAAGAGACAGATATTCTCGACGTCTGGTTCGACAGCGGCGCCTCTTCCGTGGCGGTATTGGAGAACCGTGAGGAGCTGCGTTGGCCGGCAGATGTCTACATCGAAGGCGGCGATCAGTATCGGGGGTGGTTCAATTCGTCCCTGATTGTTGGATTGGTGGCGCATGATCGCGCGCCTTACCGCACCGTGCTAACCCATGGATGGACGGTCGATGCGCAAGGGAAGGCGATGCACAAGTCAGCCGGCAACGCGGTCCCTACGGACGAAGTAATCAAGGAATCGGGCGCGGAGATTTTGCGATTGTGGTGTGCGTCTTCAAACTATTTTGAAGATATTCGTTGCTCGCCTGAGATCCTGCAACGGGTCACGGACGGATATCGCAAGCTACGCAACACGGCTCGGTTTGCACTTGGCAATCTTCACGGGTTTGATCCTGGTAGAGACAGCGTGTCGGACGCCGATCTAGTTGAGATCGATCGTTGGGCATTGTCGGAGCTGGATCAGGTTATTGCGAAAGTCCGCGCGGCGTACGATGCCTATGAGTTTCACGTCGTTTATCACACGCTCTACAACTTCGCGACGGTGACGCTTTCCGCTCGTTACTTCGACATCATCAAGGATCGTCTCTATACGTTTGCGCCTCGAAACGTGGCACGGCGATCCGCGCAGACTGTGCTATTTCAGATTGTTGATGCGCTCGCCCGAATGCTTGCCCCAATACTCGTCTTTACGGCTGATGAGATTTGGGAGAATTTGCCACAGCGGCCGAGTAAAGTGCCGCATCCTATTCACGTTGAGACTTTTCCGACGGCAGTAGGTGCGCGCGACGAGAAGTTGAGTAGTGACTGGGATGCATTGTTCGCAGTTAGGGAGCAAGTACTTGGCTCCCTTGAAGAGGCGAGAAATGCAAAACTCATCGGCAGCTCTCTCGAAGCTCGCGTGGAGTTGAAGGCGAATGGAGAAACTTTCGACGTGCTGTCGCGGCACAAGGGAGACCTTCCGGCGACCTTCATTGTGTCACAGGTGACGCTGGCAGAAGGAGACCAGAATCAGGTCGCGTTGAAAGTGCTTCGCGCAGATGGTGAGAAGTGCGAGCGCTGTTGGAACTACTCAACACATGTTGGCGAATCAGAGCGATACCCGATGGTTTGCGAACGATGTATTGCCGCTCTGGAAGAGATTGAGCGTGATGCCGGGCCGATTGAGATCTGAGATCTAAGATCCCAACATGAGGGCCAATGAACGAACCACCAATCGAGAATAGAACGTCGTCGCACATTGGTTGGCGCGCGGGCTACCTGATCGCTGCCTTTGCCGTCTACATGCTGGACCAGGCGAGCAAAGCCTGGGCGGTGCGCAAGCTTCGCTTTGGTGAAGACCGGACAGTGATCCGTGGTTTTCTCGACTTTATTTACACTGAAAATCCGGGCATTGCTTTTGGTCAATTCCAGGAAGGCGGTTCATTCGGGCGCTGGTTCCTCGTTGTGCTGGCGGCGATTGCCGCCGTCGCCGTCACTTACTACTTTTTTCGCACGCCACGAAACGACGATCGCGTTCTGGGAGCATGCGCACTGTTGCTCGCGGGCATCGTTGGCAATCTGACTGATCGCGCCCGGCTTGGGTATGTTGTCGATTTCATCTCGGTCCATGTCGGGTCGTTTCACTGGCCCACGTTTAATGTCGCGGATGCAAGTATCTGTCTGGGGGCCTTTCTGCTGGCACTCGATTTGATCATGGAAGGAAGGCGCGAAAGGAATCTGGAAAGAGCAAACAGCAGACAGCAGACAGCAGACAGCCAGAGCAACTGACCTCGGACCACGGACAACTGACATTCTTAGAATGAACCCAGAACTTCAGAATACAGAATACAGAAAACGGAAATCAGAAATCAGCAGAGGAAAGACCATCCAACACCAAGCTACTGACAACTGACAACTGACAATCTTAGAATGTACCCAGAACTTTTTCGCCTCGGCGATTTCCCAATTAACACCTACGGCGTGTTTCTCGCGCTCGCGTTTCTTTCCGCGATTCTATTGACCGTAAAACTCGCCGAGCGCGATGGTTTGCCGCGCGATCGAATCTACGACCTCTCGCTTTGGATGTTGCTGGCTTCGTTAATCGGCTCGAAGCTGTTGATGCTTTTTACGGAACCCGAATATCGAGAAAATCCTTTGCGGTTGATCTCGCTGGACTTCCTTCGTTCCGGCGGCGTGTTTTATGGCGGACTCCTGGGCGCGGTGGCCGTTGGTTATTTTCTGATGAGGCGGTATCAGTTGCCCTGGTGGAAAACGGCCGATGCGTGCGCACCGGGCATCGCCCTCGGAAATTTCTTTGGACGGCAAGGATGCTTTGCGGCCGGGTGCTGCTGGGGAAAACCTACCGACATGCCATGGGGAGTGAGGTTTAGCGAGTTAGGCCACCAGATCACCGGCGTGCCGATTGAGCACGCGCTGCATCCGACGCAACTTTATGAATCGCTTTCAATGCTGGTCGTATTTGTTCTGCTCTTGTGGCTGCATAAACGAAAACGATTCGATGGTCAGGTAATTCTCGCTTACGCGCTGCTCTACTCAATAATTCGTTTTGTGGTTGAATTTTTCCGGGACGATCCACGCGGTGACATTCTCGGTCTTACTTCACTTACTCACCTTTCGACGTCGCAGATCATCAGCGTCATTGTTGGCATCGCTTCGCTCATTCTGTTGATTCGACGCTGGCGCAAGGCGGCCAGTGAACGGGATGCAACGCCGATGCTTCCCGCACAGGCTTAGACGTTTTCGGGTCATGCGAAGCCTTTGGAGTGCGGCCGACTTGTCGGCGCTTTATCCTCCGAGCCACATCCAACACAGAGAAAACCAAAGCGCCGACAAGTCGCCGCACTCCAAAGGCTCCGCTCCTCACCCAAAGGCTCAGCACATCACCGAAAAGGCTGTTTGTCTTTGCATTGCAAAGTACTTGACACGGCTCTGCTAGCGGGCCTACTATGCCACCCATGAGTTCCATTCGCCTCGCGCCGAAACCCCTGGACGAACCGCCCGCGCTGCATGAACGCGCGATGGACAATCTGCGCTATATCCGCGAGACGATGGAGCGCGCATCGTCTTTTACCGGCATCTCCGGCTGGGGTGAAGCAGCGATCGGTGTGACGGCGTTGGTTACCGCTTTTATCGCGCATGGCAAGCCATTCAAAACCTGGCTCGCAATTTGGGCGGTAGACGCGTTCATCTCCCTCCTGATCGCAGGCTGGTCGATGGATCGCAAGGCAAGAATTTCAGGGGTGCCGCTGCTTTCCGGTCCGGCCCGCAAAGTAGCCTTCAGTCTTTTCCCACCCATTCTTGCCGGTTTGTTGCTGACTTTTGTTTTCTACCAGGTGGGCCAAACGAATTACATTCCAGGTGTCTGGTTGTTGTTGTACGGCACCGGGGTAGTTACGGGCGGCATGTTTTCCGTTCGCGTAGTTCCGATCATGGGTTTCTGTTTCATGGCTCTTGGTGGCGCAGCATTGTTTGGACCGGTGGAATTGACTGACTGGTTCATGGCGGCCGGGTTTGGATTACTGCACATAGTCTTCGGAGTAATCATCGCAAGGAGGTACGGTGGCTAGACGTTCAGCGTTAAAACGCGCAACACACAAAGATCAGGATACCGAGGCAGCAAGCCTTCGTGGAGTCGCTGGGGCAAAGGTGACCAGCTCCGCGCCTTCTCTCGATCGCATCATTCATGAGCGACTGCGGCTCGGCATCGTAAGCGCGCTCGCGGCAAACGAGACGTTGAGCTTTAATGACCTCAAGTCGTTGCTGGACACTACCGACGGAAATCTGAGTGTGCACGCGCGGAAACTTGAGGAGGCGGGGTTCATCACGTGCACGAAGTACTTCGAAGGGCGTACACCAAAGACGGAATACAAACTGTCGACAGCGGGACGCAAAGCACTGGATGACTATCTGAGCCATATGGAGAAGTTGATCCAACAGATGCGGGCAACTTAACCGCTCCGCTCCCTTTTTTTTGTTCTGATGCTTTGCAATGCAAAGTACTTCGCGCTAGTCGGATTGAAAGCTGAGAACTGAGATTCAGATGGATGGATATGATGTAGTTATCATCGGCGCCGGGTTAGCTGGACTGCAGTGTGCGCGGTTACTCGGCGAGCGCGGGACGAAAACCCTGCTGGTCGATCGCAAGCCAACCCTGGCTGCTGCGGTCCATACAACCGGCATCTTTGTGCGACGCACGTTGGAAGACTTCAATCTGCCGGAAGACTGTCTCGGGCCCGCGATCGGCGACGTCACGCTCTACTCGCCGGCCCGCAGATCGATGGACCTGCATAGTCCGCATGCAGAATTTCGCGTCGGCAAAATGTCGGCCCTCTACATCCGGATGCTCGAGCAGTGTCAGCACGCGGGCGTCGTGTGGCTTCCGAACACGCGATACGCAGGGCACTCGATCTCCGGAACCGAACTCGTCGTCAAGCTCAACTCCAGTTCACAACCGCAAGAGATAAGAACCCGGTTCATAGTCGGGGCCGACGGAACAAACTCACGAGTGGCGCGTGCACTAAATCTCGACACAAACCAGGAGTGGATTGTTGGTGTCGAAGATGTCTTTCACAACGTGCCGTTGACTGGGCCGCCGCGACTCCACTGTTTCATGGATTCAGAATTGGCGCCGGGCTACCTGGCCTGGGTCGCCAACGACGGCGAAGAGGTGCACGTGGGAGTCGGAGGCTATCCGTCCAGTTTTGAACCGTTGGTCGCAATAGAAAAATTTCGCGCGAGCCTGAATGGAATAGTTGATCTGCGTAAGTCTCAACTGGTCGAGCGTCGTGCCGGGCGGATCCCGGTTGGTGGCGTGTTGCCGAAGATAGGCAACCGGCACGGTTTGCTGGTAGGAGATGCTGCCGGAGCGGTTTCTCCGCTAACCGCAGGCGGTCTCGATCCTTGTATGCGCTTGTCCACGTTCGCCGCCGGCGTGATCGGCGATTTCCTGACCTCAGGTGACGACCGGGTACTCGAAACTTATTCAGGAGAGCTTTTTCGTGCGCGCTTTGCTTCGCGACTTTGGATGCGTCGCCTTGCAGACACATTTCGTCATCCACTGCTGTTGGAACTCGGTTGTGCCAGTTTGCGGTTGCCCCCGCTGAACTGGCTCGCCTGGCAGGTGTTCTTTGGACGCGGTTCATTTCCCGACGTGGAAAAACAAGGCGGACCGTCATTGGCGACACCAATTCGCGGCGAGGGAACGCCGTGTTAGATCGCGACCACGTTGTTACTAACGTGCACTCGATGTGGGATGCCACATTGTCGGCCGTCGTCTCAAAACTAAGAATAGCCTTTCAATAGTGAACTGTTCCGGGGAGTGCCACCCACTAATTTAGAACTGAGAAGGAGTCGTCAGATGTCGAAACGAATATTCGCGATCAGCTTCATCTTCATTTGCGCATCGGTTGCCTGGGGAATACTGGGCGGCACAATTTTCTCGCGCACTTATTCGCTCGATTCGGTGAGTGGGAATCGCGTCGAATCGCTTTGGGGTACGCCGCAAAACCAGTTGCCGCCGACTGCTTCGTACACGCGATACGTACCCAAAAAAGAAGAGGTGACAGAGAACGGGAAGAAGGTCGTGAAGACAACCCAGGAAGAGATGGTCACGCCATTGCCGCTCGAAAGCAGTGTGATCGATGTCGCGCTGGATCTCGGTCATCGTCAGAAAGGTCTGCTTTGGTACAGCACTTACAAAGTCAATTTTTCCGGCCTCTATGGAATTCGCAACACGAGCCAGGAAGAAGAGACAGTGAATCTGCAACTCGCCTTTCCTTCCCCTAAGGCAATCTATGACGACCTGACTTTTACTGTTGATGGTTTGCCAATATCCGTCGGCAACCGCGACAACGCGGCGACTGCGGCGATAAAAATTCCACCGGGGAGAACAGTACAGCTTGGAGTCGGCTATCGTTCGCAGGGGTTGAACGAGTGGCGGTACAGTTTTGGAAGTGAGGTTGCGCAGGTCCGTGATTTCACGATGCGTATGAAAACCAATTTCAAGGACATCGACTTTGCCGACAACACGGTTTCACCTACTGAGAAACGAGCGACCGATACGGGGTGGGATCTCACCTGGTCGTACAAAAGTCTGCTGTCGGGTTATCAGATCGCGATGGTGATGCCGGAAAAACTTCAGCCGGGTCCGCTCGCCGGCCGAATTAGTTTGTTTGCTCCCGTTTCACTTTTCTTCTTTTTCTTCCTCATGCTCATCATTACCACTATCCGCGGCATCGAGCTTCACCCTATGAACTACTTCTTCCTTGCCGCGGCCTTCTTCTCGTTTCATCTGCTACTCGCGTATCTGGTCGATCACGTTTCGATTCACGTGGCGTTCGCCGTTTCTTCTGCGGTCTCGATCTTTCTCGTCGTCAGCTACCTGCGACTGGTAGTCGGAATGCACTTCGCGAGCAGGGAAGCCGCCGCCGCGCAATTCGTCTATTTAGTCATGTTCTCGTACGCCTTCTTCCTGAAAGGCTTTACGGGGCTCGCGATCACGATCGGCTCGATTGTGACTTTATTTGTCGCGATGCAGGTCACGGGACGAATCCGCTGGGCGGAGAAATTCTCCTTAAAATCGGCGGCACCGTCTGCTGAACTCTCCTGAGTGTTAACGATAAGCAGTTCGCATCGTCTTAATCTTGGAAGTCCAAAGGAGAAAGTCCAATGTCCAAAGTCAGACTGTGACTTGGACATTGGACATTGGACATACATGGCTTTGCACAAAGGGTATGGGCAGTGGCGAAGAGAAGCAGTCAGAACCGCGGAGCGCAGCGACCGGGCCGATTCGGAAGAAGCACC
>JANNON010000815.1:0-23370 GCA_031399105.1 Blastocatellia bacterium
GCTCAGGTTTGAAATCGATCAGCGGGAACAACTTCGCGGCACTCTGGCCTGTGGCGAGCTTGTACTTGGCAAAGGAAAGTTCATAAGTGACGCGGTTGATGTTGTTTGAGGGACCGAAATACAGTTTGCTTGCACCGGACCGCCCATTCTCACCACTCTCAACCACGAAAAGGTCGTAGCCAATTCGACGCGCGCGCTCCATCAGGAAGATGATGTCAAACTGGTTGTCCTGAAAAACATAGGAGTGCTTTGTCTCGTTGCTCGCAGCAGCGTCATTGATCAGAACTTCAATTCCGAGCCGTTGGCCGATCTTTTTGGCGATCGCGCTGTCGGTCATATCCGGATAGGCGCAGGTCTCTTCCTTGGTTCGCAGCTTGTGGATCAGGTTTAGCCCGCTGATGGCAAGCGTGGGCTGTCCCGCCGTCGGAAAACTTGGCCTAAGCGAAGTAATTTGCCCTTTAATCATCAGTCGCAATGGCTCCTTGCCGAAGTAGCCCATCCACAATTCCAACTCTTTACCCGGGTCGAACAGGTCTTCCTCGATGTACTTGAAATCACGTTTGTCAGCGTCCCAGTTGTTGATCGTGATCTCAAAGCTATCGATCTCCTGCAGACTGTCTTTGTAACTGACCTGAATGATGTCGCGGACCACGTCCTGGCCCACGGGCCGTCCACGCAACTTCACTTCAAATTTAGGGACATAGAAGTCCTGGTTCGCACTCATCGTTTCATCCGGTCATCAGGGCTTCAGTCTTCGTTCGCCGAATACATCGGTCGGAGGAATCTCGAGCACGGATCCCGGTTCTAGTCGTCGCGGATTTATCGCGGCTTCGGGATTGGCGTCAGCGATGCGCCGCCACTGGTCCGGATCTTCGTATTCCTCGCTTGCGATCTTCGAAAGAGTGTCGCCTCGCTTCACCACCCGTCGCTTGGTGTGATCGGCCGACTGGGGATTCAACTCGGCGATCATCTGTTCGAGGGTCTTGTACTCACGGAACACGACTGAGAGAGTTGCGCGCAATGGAACCCCCAGCGGATTAAAGAGCGTGAACTTTTGCTGCACACTTTCAGTGACGGCTTCGAACGAATGTCCGAGTCCCCAAATGAAGCGAATGCGCGGCGGGGCGTGCGTCTTTGGCTGCATCTTTACCAACTGGTAGATCGAGTTCGTCATCAGGCGCACATCGAGGGCCAGTTCACCCATTCCCAGTTCGGTCGTGTCGTAAAAGAGTTCGAGGGTGAGCTTTTCCGTCTGGCCGCGAATGAATTGCTGAATGGATGAATCGAGCCCGGGAATAGCAATCTCCGCGAGTTGCGCGCCTTTATTGAAAGTGAACTCCGGCGGGTTGAACTGCACGGGAATAAACCGCGGCAGACCACGTGTAATGTCAATCGCCTGACGATCGAGGATCTCAATGATGGCTTTGATCAAGGGCACTGCTGTTTTTCACTCCCGATCCTGATTCATCTGCTCCCAGACTGTCGCTGCGTCAGCCCCCGACGCGTGCTGGCGGCGCAACACCTCGTTTGAGCGTCGTGGCCTCTTTGCCCCTCTGCGAATCCTGCTGCTCTTTCTGCAGTTGTTTGATAACCAACTGGACCAGCTTCGCTATCTGAGTTTCATTTAGAGGCAGTTCACCATCGATGACGGTCACCTCCGAATCCATCTCTCCAATTTGAACGGTCATCCTGTGCTCCTGATTGAATCGTGCTTGTTCACTTAATTCTCTCGACTCCGTTGTGAACCAACTCCAGGGTTTCCACCGCGACGTTGTTTTGCGTGGCGTTCAACTCGGGACCACTCCACTTGCTCGGGAACGCTTCGCGAAACTGCCACTCCATCACTACTGACGCACCCGAAGGATCGCGCACAATCACCGAGCCGCTACGACGTTTGACCCGGCCTCGCGTTAGGTCCCAGTACCACTGCCACATCACTCGATCCACAATCCCGCGCTTGAGCACAAGATTCGATTGCTTCGTACGCGTCGGAAACTTACGCACATGAGTGTTGAGCCCACCTTCGTTGTAATCCTGCACTTCCGTCTCCAGCTGCAAGCCAGTGCATTCGCTAAAACCAGCCACAGCGAGATCGTCGAGTCGAACCTCGAACCGGAAAGCTACGAATGGATCCTTACGCGTATTCGCCACTTTTTAAGCTGTCCCTTCCAGAATTTCCGTGTTGCCTTCCGTCTTGCCAATGCGCACGACGACAAACTCAGCAGGCCACGGCGGCAGCACCCCAATCTCGCAAATCACCCGACCCGCATCGGTCTCTTCCGGAGTATTTGTCTTCTCATCGCAACGCACTGAATAGGCTTCCTCGGCAGTTGCGCCATCAAGCATCCCTCGACGCCAGATCGTCTCCAGAAAAGAGCGAGCGACCCGATCGATCTCGCGCCACAAGTCCGGGTTGTTTGGTTCAAAGACTGTCCATTGAGTCTGCTCGTCAATCGCTTCTTCGATCATGATCAGCAACCGGCGAACGTTGATGTAACGCCACAAAGAATCACTGCTGAGAGTGCGGGCGCCCATCAGTCGTACGCCGCGACCTCGATAACTTCGAATGACATTGATCTCTCGATCGTTCAGCGCGCCGTGCGTAACATCGTCCACCGCGATCTGCACGTCCTTTGCGCTCTCCAACTCTTCGTTAGCCGGAGGTTTGTGCACTCCAACGCGATTATCACCGCGGGCATAGATACCGGCGACGTGACCCGAAGGAGGTACTGAACGCAGCAGGCCGCCAATGCGCAGTGGGTCTGGAACTCGTAACCAGGGAAAGTAGATAGCGGCGTATTTCGTGGAGAAGTTATTCCGCCAAAGCTCCGCCAGTTCTGGAGTAAGTTCGACGCCTGCGGTTGGGTCGATAAGCGGAGTGTCCAGCACTGCGACGCGATCCTTCAGCTTCTCGCAGTGCGCTACGAGCGCCGCTTGCGCGAAGAGAATCTCACTGCGGTTGAGACGCGGAGGAAACTCGACTGGCTTCTGTTGCTTCGACGGTGGTTCAGGCTCAATTCCGGGTTGGCAGCATTCAAATGCGGTCCATGGCAGTTCTTCAAAGTCTGCGCGATCGAGTCGGCTGCAGTCGTGGGGGGGAACCTCCACTGGTGGCAGAGTGACTGCGGGCTTGGGCATGATGTCGGGCATTGCCACGATGCTGACTTCATCGATTAGTTCGAGCGCCGAAAGTCCGAGTAGAGACGGACCTGATGCCCCGGCCCCGGTGAGGTGAGTGACGCTTAAGGTTTCCAATCCGTCGCTGCCATTACTCAAGCGGCCGGCACCGCCGCGTAAACCACTTGCCGCAGCATCCGGTGTATTTGACGGAAAACCCGAAGGCGAAGAGAGAATTTCCACCTGTATCAAACTGGAGCCGCCAAACTTATCGTTGATGATCTTTTCGACGTTGCGACGATCGTCGGGACGCAGGCTCAAGTCACGCCAAATCTCACGAGCATTGAAGAGATTAACCACCAAGGTGAAACGATCGCGTGCCGTGGCAAAGAGCGTGAAAGTAATGTTCTCGCCCCACGTGCCGGGATTGTCGAAGGTTTGAGCGAGAGTGATGTTCTCGCCTCTTATGCCCGGCTCAGCAAGAGTTGAAGCTGTTCTGACGCGAGAGACGCGACAGCTCGCCTTGAGCGCAAGCGTCGGAGCGCCTTTCTCATCTTTCAGCTCAAAACTCGCCGAACGAGCTCGAGACGGATCGGCTACCCGCACTATCCAGCAGGTCTGTCCACCGTTCGCGAAGAACCCTTCAACAGCGTAGGCCAGAAATCCCTGGGGAGTATGAGCACCAAAGATACTGGTGAACTGCGTGAAGCTTTCGAGCTTGACTGGAACGTGCAGCGGTCCACCCGCCGCAATGCCGACGAAGCCCGCGATGTCGGTGCGCAGTGGTACGATCGCGGGCGCTCGCGCATCCAGCCATTCGAAGTAAACACCTGGGGTCCTGTAAGCAAGCATACGACCTCACCACGCACCAACTTAGGTTGCCCTTACTCCAGCGCGATGCCTTCGCAGACGATTTCCAACGTCTCGATGGCCACCTCGTTGGTCTTAGCGTTAAAGGTCGGGCCTTCCCACTTGCGTGGCCACCCCTCGCGGAAGTTCCAACGCAGAGCCTCTTCCCGCCCTTCGTTCTGCAGCACGATGGAACCAGACTGACGTTCCGTCTTTCCGTCCAACACTTTCTTGCGCCACTCCCACAGTTCTTTGCTCGAAGTGAAACCACGCTTGAGTGTGATGTTGCCGAACTTCTTCAGTCCCGGCAGCTTTGTGACAGTGATGTCGGTATTACCGGTCCGATACTCGATTGCATCGGTTTCGGTGTTAATGCCGCTGCACTCTGAGAAACCGGCAACAGTGACGTTGTCAATTTCCACCAGGAAGTTAAATGCAGCGTATGGATCGTTGCGACTACCGGTTTGAGCCATCTTTCACCTCCACGCTTCTCACTGTTGAGCGTCAATCGTCTTTTGGCTGATACGGAAGATTACAAACTCCGCGGGCTTCACAGGCGCGATCCCGATGTAGCAGATCAGCCGGCCGTTATCGATGTCGTCCTGCGTCATCGTGGTGCGATCGCATTTGACGAAGAAGGCCTCTTCTTGAGTCACACCCATCAAGGCACCGCTACGCCACACGCTGATCAGGAAATTAGTGATGCTGCGCCGCACTCTGGCCCAAAGAGGCTCGTCGTTCGGCTCAAACACCACCCACTGCGTCCCTTCGTCGATCGATTCTTCAACGAAGAGAAACAGCCGCCGCACGTTGATGTATTTCCACTCGCCGTTTGACGACATCGTGCGCGCGCCCCAAAGGCGGATACCGCGACCATCGCTGCGAAAATCTCGGGCACAGTTAACGCCGCGCGGATTGAGTAAATCCTGATTGCCCTTAGGTACCGGAAACTCAAGATCGACCGCGCCCCGGATAATCTCGTTCGCCGGCGCCTTGTGAACTCCTCGCTCGACATCGGTGCGAGCGTAGATTCCAGCAACGTGTCCCGACGGAGGAATCAGTCGCGTGTCGTTGACTGAGGGGTCGTAGATCCTGATCCACGGATAGTAGAAAGCCCCGTAAGAGCTATCGCGCGTTGGCTGAATTGGCGCCACGTCGCTCAGTCCCAAATCGGACGAGATAATCGCGAAACGGTCCTTCAACAGTTCACACTGATTAAGTACCGCCGTCGAAATGGGTCTCATATTCACCTCGTCGGGCACGAGTAGGATTGAGATCTCGTCAATTGCCTCGATGGCCTTCAGTCCCCGCCCGCGACCTAGCAAGTCATTGGGAAGACTGCCGATGGGATCCATATCGCCGTCGAAAGTTCCAGCGTTTATTGCCGAGCCATCTGCGCCGGTCGTTCCGAGTTGCGTGAAAGCTTGATTTCCTGGCTGACCCGGCGGCGAAGCATTCCAAACAGCTCTCACCAGCTTCGAATTGGAGTTGATGACCGTCACCGCGTTGTTGCTCGCGCCTTCGTCAACAGTCAAATTGTCGAAAACTTCGAGGACGTCCGGCTCGCGCCGATCAGGATTGGTGAGATCGGCGATCGCTGACGAGGTTGGGTCAACGATGGCCGGGAAAGTTGGCGGCAATTGCCTCGTGGAGAAATAGAGGATGGTGACGCGAAAATTGGTAGCCAGCTCGTTACCGGCGGCGCTGACCTTTACCATGATCCGATTGCCCCACTCGCCACGCCCCGTGGCCGTGAGGCCCAAATCCCCGGCCGCGCCGGCAGTGGCCGTGGCGTCGTCCGAAATGATCCTGCCGACAAAGACGCGTTGTCCGCCGTTGTCGAAGAATCCCTGGACCGCATAGGCCAGATATGAAACAGCAGGAACGTAGCCCCCATACCATCGTTGGAATTGGAGCCAGCTCGTCATCAACTTCGGATACTCTGGTCCCCGTTCAGTCGCGCCAAGCATGGCCGCAGTACTGGTGCTTACGCCCTCGATTGGGACCGGACCGGTGCTGATCTCTTCTACGTACACACCGGGTGAAAGATACTCAGGCATGTTGCATCTCCTTACTCAGGTTATGGGAACTGAAAGGGCGGCACGATCGCGGTCGCCCGTGGCCGAACCTGCTGGTTGTTTTGCGTTAGCGTGCTGCCGTCTGGCAGAACTGCCGTAACATCGACCGGATTGTTTGACGAGTGATCGAGGCCAAAGTAGTAAAACCAACTGCCATCTGCCGCCGTCCGTGTCAGATCCGGGTGGCCTTGCACTTCAACTATTGCGCCTGCCACGCCGATGCCGCCGCGCAGAACCCAACCGCGCAAAGCGGTTTCGCCGAGCCCCCGCTCAGCGCCTTTTTCGACGTCTACATTCGTCACGTTTAGGACCGGACCAGTTGCCAACGTAACCACAACGGTGACGTTGGCCGTCGTCTGATTGACCGGGAAAAACGAATCCGGAAAGACGAGGACCCATTGCCCTGTTTCGTCTGTCGTGCAATCGTGATTGGCGCCAACTGCTGCGACATTAGCGTTAGCCACAGGCTCCGCATTCCGCGTGTGCAGACTGCCGCGCAACAAGGCAAACCCACGTCCTCCGGTGGGCTTGAGATCCAAAGGAAACGGATAGTTGTACGAAGGAAGCAAATTTAAGCTCTCCGCGCTTGTCGGTCTGGGAACATCTACGACTGGCAAGTTGACCGGCTGATAGAAACTGCTTTCCACACGAAGTTCATACTGCCCATCCGCCAGAGCCCTTTTGATCACCGTGCCATCCGCGTTTTTGATCATGTTATGAAAAATGTGATACCCGCTTCCGTTGCGCTTCGTAATCAATTCCAGTGGTTCCTTAAACTCTTCCCGGTTTAGTCCGACAATCCGGGCCGTGGCGAAGAACCTGATGGGTTCAAAGGGTCTTGGAAATGGCCCACGAGTTCCACGATCAGTCGCAAATGCGTCCGTTAGATCAAAGACGAGTGTGGCGCTGAGGCGACGAAATTCGTAGAAGGTAGACATTTCGTTATCCAACTGCCACGGCATCCGGATCGTTACTAAATCCGGCAGTGCGTTCCATAACCAGGCCGCTGATTGGCGTGCGTCGCGAATCAATTCTCGTCACACGAATCAAGTAACAAACCGAAAGACGGTAAGGCTCGCGTAATGACTCCCAGATTCGAGTGAGCTCTTCCAGACTCAAGCGACAAAAGATCACTCGCAGTTCCTCAAACACGTCGCTTGCAGCATCTTCAAGAAAAATGTTTGCGTTGTCGTAAAGGACTTGCATCGTCTTGCCAAGCAGCAGGTGATCGGCTTCACCGGATTGAGCAAACGGTGTGACAAGGAAATAGAGATTCAGAGCCATCGGGGGATACTGTGCTGCTTCGCGCGGAGTTCCACCCGGCGGCGTTGCCGGTTGGACTCTCGCTTTTAACATTGGTTGGTTCTTAACGTGCTCATTCTCGGTAATCTGATAGAGCCAAAGTGACAATCTGTTTCCCGAATCGCGCGCTGTTTCCGTCGGATTGCTGAAAACGATCGCTGCTTCGCTGCCTACGATTGGGCGAATCACGCCATCCGCATTGAATGCATCCCACAAGATCCGTCGCAACGCCTTGCTCACTGCATCGAGGACCAGATAATCGCTCATCAGTCTCGCTTTCGGCGCTCAGTTAGAGACAGGAGCGCGCTCGAAATATAAGTGACCGGTACGCGCCGGCTGTTTACGCGTTGAACGGATCCACCTTGGTCAGAATGTCGGCTACTCGGTACTTTTCTGCTGCCTCCAATTGGCCCTGCTCCCTCGACAACTTTTCCGTTGCGGCCTGCGAATCCAACTTCTTGTTCCGGCTATCCTCTTTCGCGTCGTCAAGCTCTTGCCACCGGGCGTTCAACTGAGTCTTGAACTCTTCCAGGGTGAGAACCGTGGTTCCGGCCAACACCGATTTCATCTCCTCGAGATAGACATACATGCTCGCCGGTTTGTTTTGATCGTCGAACTGCTCGATCTTGGTGCGAAAGTCTTTGCATTTCTGAATCTTGTCAGCCAGATCCTGCTGAATGCTCTTGAAACGATCGTATTCGCTCTGCTTATCGGCCAGCGCCTTTTGCGCCGATTGAGATTCACTGGCGGCGGTTTTCGCGTCGTCATCCGCCTTCTTTACGTCGTCGGCCTCTTTCGTTATGTTCTGCTTAACCTCGGTAATCTTGTCGTTGATGCTCTTCTTCTTCTCTTCTCCCAACACGCCATCGATCATTTGGGTTTTTGTCTTCTGATAGTCGTCAATCTTCTTTCGATCTTCTTTGAGAGCATCCAATGACTTCGCGTACGCAGCGCCGGCTTTTTCGATTTCATCAACTGTCTTTGCGAGCGACTCGACGTCGGCTTTGAGTGCGTCCCGAGCCTTCGTTTTAGACCCGAGCTCGTCATCCTGACTACGCAGTTGATCTCGCAGAGCCTTCAATCTATCGGCAGGACTCTGATCCACAGTCGGATTGGCGGGTGGATTGACCGGCGACTCTGCGGGCAGGTTCTCAGACATAGGCACCTCCGAATTTCCAGTTTTTTCTGACGCTTTATCGGAATTACTTCCACCTTGATCAGTGAGCTGTTCAGCCTCGGGCCAATCGAGTTGAAACTGAGCAAAAGCCGCGGCCAATGTGGCGTCGTTGAAGTCGCGTGAGCTTAGATCCCAGTCGTGTTGGGTTTTCGTTTCATCTTTGGATTGCCCCTTCGAGAGTTTGACGGGCTTAATCGACGGCTGAAAAGGGATGGCCCAAGCTAACGTGCTTTCCATCGCTGAAGGGTTTGGCAGCAGCCTTCGCACATTTAAGAATTGACGGCACACGCTGCGAAGCAACTGCTATTCCCACGTCAGAGCATCAAGAAAGTTTCCAGGCGACAGGGACAAGCTGGACGTTTTTGTCCTACTTCTTGAAGAGCTTATTGAAGTGCAAAATGGTCACAGGTGTTTGGATCATT
Organism: Blastocatellia bacterium; assembly: GCA_031399105.1. Classification (GTDB taxonomy): domain Bacteria; phylum Acidobacteriota; class Blastocatellia; order Pyrinomonadales; family Pyrinomonadaceae; genus PSRF01. The sequence goes on from JANNON010000815.1 coordinate 8,946, forward strand.
GGGTTAGAGTTGGCTGAAACAACGAGGACACTTTTGTCCAGGTAAGTGCAGACCAATGTCCTGGCGGAATAGTCAGCGAGATCTTCACTCTCTGAAATGTCCTCGCGCGCTTCTGCATAGACAATAAAGCGACAGCGCAGCTTGAATGTGGTGCTTACGAGTTGGAGATCGACGGAGAAATGAGGGATTAATTCGTTGACTTTATTTTCGAATGTGCCTATTGTTTGCGCCTCATCTTAACCAGACTGAACGTTTCAATGTCGCTTGCGTTTGACAAGCTTTAGGAGCGACGTTTTGATCACAAAGAGTCTTCCAAAACTCCCGACAGAGCAGGAATCTCAGTCCTTCAACCCAGGAAGGTACTTCGCTGGATCTTTAACTCATTCAGCCTTCTAACCCAGGACGCTGCCGATTGATTAGGCTCACTGAATAACCGGGCACCCCCGCTTAATTGCCCCACGAATATCTCGGATCATGATTCATCGCTTTAGCGGCGCGCCGCTTCACGGATTAGTGTCGTATGAAACCGGAAAGAGCGCTATTAGTCGACGTCAACGGAGTTGGCCAGCCGAGTAACGCGTGCTCAGCTCTGCGACCTATTCTGGAACCTGGCTTCAACGTTGAGGTCCTGGTCCAGTCGCCGCAGATCGTCGCTGATGGTAAAGCTGGATTTGGAGCTTCTCTCAATAAGCGTTTCAACCCGGTTCTGGTTTTCGTGGTGTCCCCGGGATTACTCAAAGAAACCAGACTTATTCTTGAATCAATCAAGAGAGGCATCGCCGACACACCAATTATTCTGATCAATGAATCGCGAGAACCGGAGGACATGCTGGAACTGCTTAGGGCAGGGGCGTCGGATTTCATCACCACGCCTTTGCAAGCCGCTGACGTCCTGCCACGCGCTTGGAGACTACTCAAGTCCGCGAACGCTGCTGGTAAAGCAACTGACGCGTTCGGTTGTCAGTCGGTAATGCGACAACTCATAGGCGAGAGTCCTTGTTTTGCTTCGCAGGTCATGAAGGTTCCCCTGGTAGCCAGGTGCGACGCAAATGTCTTGATCTCAGGTGAGACTGGCACAGGCAAAGAGTTGTTCGCTCGGGCAGTCCATTATTCAAGTTCGCGCGCCAGCCGGCCCTTCATGCCAGTCAATTGCGGAGCTATTCCGGTCGATCTGGTCGAGAATGAATTGTTCGGCCACGAGCGCGGCGCATTCACTAATGCGTTTGCCCTGCAGACTGGATTAATCGAGGAAGCTAATGGCGGCACACTCTTTCTGGATGAGATCGACTGTCTTCCTACTTTGGCCCAGGTCAAGCTCCTGAGATTTCTTCAAGAGAGAGAGTATCGACCTCTCGGTTCCTCGAAAATGCGTCGCGCAAACGTGCGAATCATTGCTGCGAGTAATCTCAACCTGGAAGAGGCCGTGGGAAACGGCAAGGTTCGTCAGGATCTTTTTTACCGCTTGAACATAATCTCGCTGGCGCTTCCGGCTCTGCGCCAACGACGGGAAGATATTCCGCTTCTTGCTCATCACTTTCTCAAAAAATATGCACGCGAGTTCAGCAGACCAATCGCCGGTTTCTCTGTCGACGCTTTGCCGACGCTGATGGCTCACAATTGGCCCGGCAACGTTCGCGAATTGGAACACGTAATCGAACGCGCGGTCGCCCTGTGTGAAGGACCGCTAATCGGACCTGAAGATCTAGCGCTCTCGTCGTCACACTCTGCCCGACCGCCGGAATCGTTGCAGGAAGCAAAGTCGCGAGAGATCGCGCTATTTGAGAAGAACTACATTCAGGAATTACTGCGTTCCTGTAGCGGTAACATCACCAAAGCAGCGCGCATGGCTCAGAAAAACCGCCGTGCATTCTGGCAACTAATGCAGAAGCATCAGATCGATGCCAGCAGTTTCAAGCCCGCCGGTTTGTAAAAACCTTATCTTAATATTAGCTTCCCGTTCTCTTCGTTCATCATGAAGTTAGAGATGGCGAAAGTGGCGCAGTGTTTGCAAAGCATTACTTCGCCCAGAGAACGAAAATGTACGAAATGAGACGCAACCAGATTGCCCGAGCTATCCTCGAGTATCTTCGGGAGAATCCGCACGCTCAAGACACGCTAGCAGGAATTGCACAGTGGTGGTTGCCGCAACAACGGATCAAAACGAGCGAGTCCAATTTAGGCGAAGTACTGGAAGAGTTGGTCCAGAAGGGGTTAATTCTTCAATCCCAGGGGAAGGACTGCCAGCTTCACTATCGAATCAACGATCGCAAACTGAGAGAAATTGAGGAGACATCCAGACGAGAGTAACTGGCAGCCACTTGCAGGTGCTAAGACTCACGAGATTTGGAGCGGGCGACGAGGATCGAACTCGCAACTTTCAGCTTGGGAAGCTGACACTCTACCATTGAGTTACGCCCGCTCAAGACTAGCCAGGAAGACGAGTTTGGCGTCTTCACAGTGATTCGGAAAATACTCAAACTCTTTAAAGGCGCTGCTGAAAGTGAACGATATTAAAGGAACGAGGGACTGTCAATTGTGTTCATTGCAGAGTATTTGTCCCGCTAGATCCTAACGTGGACTCGGGGATGCACTAGGTTGAGGCGCCGCACTATCGCCGTTGGAAGTTCCCTCTTTATTATTGTTCGCGCTGTCTTTCGCGGGATTTTTTCCCTTGGATTTTTCAGAATTCGGAGTGGACTCATTCTTCTGTTCGCTACTGTTCACGTTCTGCGGAGGCGCCCCAGAAACACCCAGCGTGAGCGCCGTTCCAACAACGAGGAACGAGGCTGCCAGGAGCATAATTGTCGCAAGGCTGGAAATCTTTAATTTGCCCATGTCGATTCCTCTCACTTCTGATTTGACGAATGCGCGGCTTATATCACAGCGGACCAACCCAGTGCCATCGTGCGTGAGGTCACGTTCGATAGCGATCGAGAACATCCGACCAATGCCCCTGCGCTTTCAGAACGATCTCGACCACCTCGCGTACGGCGCCGAATCCGCCTGGCAGGTCAGTAACGTAATGAGCCACGGCTTTTGTTTCGGGGACTGCATCGGCGACTGCCACTGCCAAACCTACGCGCTGCAGCATCGGGATATCGGTTAAGTCATCACCGACGTAAGCCACTTCCCGCTCCTCGACCTGGGCCAGAGCCAACACTTCTTCGTACACGCCCGTCTTGTCGGGATTCCCCTGTCTTAAATAAGTAATGTTCAGTGCTTGAGAGCGACGCTCCAGGGCGGCAGATGACAAGCCGGAGATAACGCCTGACTGAATGCCGCAACTGTGAAGTAACTCGAGCGCGAGACCGTCGCGAACGTGGAAACCCTTCTGCTGCTCTCCTTCGGCAAACAACCAGACACGACCATCAGTAAGCACGCCGTCGCAATCCATCAACAGCAACTTGATGCGCGAGGCTCGTCGTTCAATAGAAGTGTCTTCCATAAGGGCTTTACACAAAGTGAGGGCAAATTATAAGCGAAGCAATCAGAACCGCGGAGCGAAGCGACCGGGCCGATTCCGAAGAAGTATGCCACTCGCAAAGTAATCACGACCTCTTTCTCAACTTGTTAAACTCGTGTTCGCCCGGTCGCTACGCTCCGCAGTTCCGATTGCTGTCCTACCTCACTTCAAAGAGTTCGATCGCCCACAGTTTCCAGCTTCCACCCGTTCGCGCAAGCACTAGCAGCGCCGTTCCGGAACGTTCCTGGCCCAACTCCTTCACCTGAATCGAAACATCCGCCAGCATGGTATTCGCATCCAGAAGTTCCGTTCTCAAAACGCGTGTCTGCCAGATTTCAGGCTGTGTGCCGACGATTCCGCCAATAAAGCGCACCAACTCGCCCGAAGCGATTCGTGCTTCGAGGTCGATCTTCTTTCCGGCAAGAATCGCCGCGTCGAGCTGACTAATGAAACCTCGGGCCGCTTCATCAACCGGCGCGGTGTTATTGGTACCTTCTGCCTTGATGCGTTCCGCACGCGCGAGCACCGAGGTTGCGTAATCGGCGTCCGCTCTGACGGCGTCGTTAAAACGCCTCGCCGCTTCCACCGCCTGGCCCTTTCGCAAAGCTATCTGCCCCAACCCGATATTGGCCCAGGCTACCGAAGTTGCAGTCGGCAAAGGATCGTCAAGTGCCGCGCGAAAGATCCTTTCTGCTTCATCGGTACGGTTCTGAGCCAGCAGAGTGCGCGCGAGTATGATTCGGGATTCCTGCATTTGCGGCGCAATCGCCATGAGCTCGCGCGCGACCGTCTCTGCGCGATTGTTCTCACCACTATTAAGAAAACGAGTTGCTTCAGCGACCACATCGTTAAAGCTTCGCGTCCGCGGCGCTACGTCGTTTGAGAAATCAAGTTGCGGATAGAGTTTCTCCGGGTCAATCTCAGCGCGCACGAGTTTGGACGGCGTTCTGAATATCGCTTCACCAAAACCGCGCGCCGGCACGGTTGCTTCGACTAAGAGTTGTTCACCTCGATCGCTGACTCCCAATACTTTGACCGTCACGTCCACGGCACCGAGATTTCGCAATGCCGAGAGCCAGTCAGCACCACGCTGTTGTGGCAGACCGATCATCAGATCTGTGTCGGTCACTTGATCGAGTTGATGATTCAGCAATACTTTGAAGCTTTCTCCGCCCTTCTCAACTAGCGCCGCCCGCACACTTGCAACCGAGATCCCGGTTTCCCGGCCTGACTGAAGTAGCGTCTTTAGTGTGGTCAGAAACGCGTCGCGTCCCAATTTTTGTTCGACCAACCGCCAGACCATGGCGCCCTTATTCGGAACTGCGCTGAAGTAGGAATCATCAAGCTGTGTGGCCCGCGCTAGTGGTGCATCGCGCTTGGCGACCGCGACATAGGTAATCCGCTGGCGCATTAGTTCAGATTGAGCGGCGTCACGCCCAAATTGTTTCTCGATAAACTGAGTTGCGAGGTAACGCGTAAGCCCATCACGCAGCAAGCCACCGCCTTCCCCGCGCACTGCCGTCTGACCACCAATCCAAAGCTGAGCCACGGTTTCGGCCACCAGCATGGCTGACGCTGCATCTACTTTCCCGCGTCGAAATGCACTGGCATCCAGCAAGACCGTTCCACCATCGTGGAAACCTGATCCGCGACGCACTGAAATCAGGCGAATCGGCACGTCCGGAGCTGAGCCCAATAAACTCGCGAAGTAAGCGCGTGCGGCGCCGGCGATAGCGACTAGCGCTTCAGCTTGCTTCCGTTCGTCGGCCGGTACGCCCTTGGCGATCAGCGCGATAACTCCCCTGCTGTCGCCGGCGCCTTCGACTCGGTCCCATTCGCCCTGAACGAAAAACGGCTGGGCGTTTAGCGACTGTTCAAAAACAGCCGCACCTGCCGCGGCTTTTTCAACTCCCGAACTGACTATGTTCGCCCCATTGACTGAGAGTCGAAACGGAGCGGTGTCGCCGCCACGAACGCTGAACGGAGTGTTAGGCAACGGATACCAAAACGAGAGAGGCAGAAACTGAGAACCGACGGGAGAGATCGCCGCTAAACCGATATTGCTCTCAACCGGCACACTGTAACTGACGGTCAGATTCACACTCGCGCCCGAAGCGACTTGAGCAGGCAGCGTCGCCGTGATTCGTTGCACATTTCCGGCCGCCTCAGGTACGGCACGAAAGGTTGCGTTAGCGCCGGACACACTCACGGTCTTTACTACTGCTTTGGAGTTGAGTCGGAAAGTTAAAGTTGAGCCGGACGCGCGTCCGACGTTCTTTGCAGTGAGGATTGCCGTGCCGTTTAGGGTGCGATCCTGCATGCTGGCGGTGATGTCAAAGCTGGTGACTTGCCAGGCAACACGGACCTCTTCCTGAGCGTTTCCGACTGGGACAAGAAAACAAAGAGCGCTTATTAGGAGCAGACTGCGAAAGTAATTTCTCTTCATATTCACGCAAGAAAATTCATAGTTTAGATTCTGACTTATTTAATACCAGCTGAGGTCCGGAACGTTTTCTGCGAGGGCACCAGCTTATGAATCGACTGAAGCACATTAAGCAAGTCCTGCATCCGTTCCAGCGGCAAAGCATTCGGACCGTCTGAAAGGGCACGCTCCGGATGCTCATGCACCTCCATAAAAACTGCATCAACGCCGCATGCAACACCCGCGCGCGCCAGCGGTTCGATGTACTCCGATTGTCCACCCGTTGCATCACCAAGGCCTCCCGGCAATTGCAGGGAATGAGTGACGTCAAAGACCACAGGCACGCCAAACTCGCGCATGATCGGAAAGGCCCGCATATCGACTACGAGATTGTTATAGCCAAAACTCACGCCGCGCTCGGTCAACAACAGTTTCTCGCAGCCCACCGCGCGCGCCTTGTCCACGATGTTTCGCGCATCGCGCGGCGCCAGAAACTGGCCCTTCTTCACATTCACGGCGCGACCCGACCTCGCTGCTTCCAAAACCAAATCTGTCTGTCGCGAAAGGAAGGCCGGAATTTGCAAGACGTCAGCGACTTCCGCTACTGGGCCAACCTGCGAAAGTTCATGGATGTCGGTGAGGACCGGTACGCCAACTTCGCTCTTAATCTGACGAAGGACTTCCAAGCCGGCTTCCATTCCCAACCCGCGAAAGCTTTTAATTGATGAGCGATTTGCTTTATCGAAAGACGATTTGAAAACAAAATCCAGTCCGGCGATACGCGCTCGACTGGCGCACTCGCGCGCCATCATCATCGCGTGTGCGGCCGATTCAATAACACACGGTCCAGCAATGATGGTTAGGCGTCCGTCGCCGAAAGTCGCATTGCCGACTTGAAAGCTCTTAATGTCAGTATCAGTCATCTGGAAGGCTTTGCAGCAAGTCCCGCAGTCGGGCATTTCGCATGATTGAATATCAGAACGGCTTCTTCAATATACGCCCAGCTTTCTTTAAGATCGAACCCACTTTGGAATCCTTCTTTGGTGTTGGAGACGGCGTCGCTTTCGGACGAGCCTTCGTTGGTGAAGGAGATGGTGACGGCGACGGCGAAGGCGACGGTACAATCGTGGGAGTTGGACTAGCATCAGAACTCACGCTCGCTGCCGGAGCCGGACTCGCAAAATGCATTGCAAAAAAAGTGATACCCGAAAGCAACACTCCGCCCAGTAAGAAACCCAGGACAACAGCTCGCGTCGTTTTTCTTTTGCTAACCAGTGGAACGTCCACTCTCGGAAAATCGCGATGAGCCGATTCTGCCTCGTTTGCGTTAGGAATCGCCGCTGGCCGATCGCTGATCACCGTCAAATCGTTTGGCACTCCCGCGGCTGCGCGGGTTTCGCGAAGCCGAGAAAGATCAATGACCAACCTGCCTGAAGGCGATTCTGTGCCGATGCCGCGCAGCGCCTCGAGATCCGGAGCGCTGGTCAACGCAGCATTCTCCAAACCCAAACGCTCTGCTGTCTCGGTTAATAACTTATGAAAAACAGCAGCATCGGCCGGTCGATCTTCCGGCAATTTCTCGAGCGCCTGTAGCACCAACTGCTCTAACTCTGTGGGAATCGAAGCTACGATCTCGCGCGGTGGTCGCGGCGGATCCGAGGCATGCTTAAGCGCAATTGACAATGGCGTTGTGCCGCTGAAAGGCACCATGCCAGTGAGCATCTCGTAAAGGATGCAGCCGAGGCTGTACACATCTGCGGCGGGAGTCAGCTCAGCGCCGTCACACTGCTCGGGTGACATATACCTTGGCGTTCCGATCATCACCCCCATGATCGTAAGCGTGGGATCGTCTTCATCGAGCGTATCTGCCGCGAGTTTAGCGATGCCAAAGTCGAGCACCTTCACAACCGCGGGCACCTCAGCATTCTGCACGATAAAGATATTTGCCGGTTTCAGATCACGATGAATGATTCCGGCTTCATGTGCGGCTGAGACTGCGGCCGTTACTTGCAGCATTAAAGATACTGAGCGGGCGGGATCGAGAGGCGCCTCTTTGGCCAACACGTCGCGCAAGGTACGGCCCAGCAGCAACTCCATCACGATGTAGACATAACCATCGGCAGTTTGGCCAAAGTCTGTGACAGTGACTGCGTTCGGATGTTGCAGGCGCCCGGCCGCTCTTGCTTCGCGACGAAACCTGGTTTGCGCCGCCTCGTCTTCTACAAATCGCGGGTTCAAAACTTTTACTGCAACTGGGCGGTCAATCAGCAGATGCCGCGCCCGATAGACCGTACCCATGCCGCCGATGCCCAGCCGCTCTTCCAGCAGATATTTCTCGTCGAGCGTGTGCCCCACAAGTGGATCAACCAGGATTTCCCCAGCCACGGTTGCATCAGCCTGCAGTGGCGAATTGTCTTCCGGGCAGACTTGCACACCAGGCGAATAGTGTCTCCCGCATGTGGGACAGTGGAGCATAGTTTTAATGGGGAGTTGAGCGTGGGGATTATGGCGCAAAAACCACGAACGACGAAGCAGGCAAAGGCAAAGTTTCTAGTTTCGAGTTTCGAGTTTCGAGTTTTTCTGGCCCAAACATTAAGGTTTTGCCGGGCGGCACGGTCACTAGTTATCTAAAGTTTTCGTTAGATCGTGAGCGGATTCAATTCGACTGTACCAACAACTCGAAACTTGAAACTCGAAACTCGAAACTCTCTTTTAGTCAGCCGTTGCGCTGATTCGTTCGAGCAGTGTCGAATCCGCCTCCGTATCTTTTTCCATCGAGGTTTCATTCTGAAGCCGGTTTTCGTGAGCGGCGCGTACGAAGGAGGTGAACAAAGGATGCGCGCTCAGCGGCTTCGATTTGTACTCCGGATGAAACTGGCAAGCGATAAACCACGGATGAATCTCGTGCGGCAGCTCGATGATCTCGACGAATTTCTGATCGGGCGACACGCCGCTGAATACGAGGCCCCCTCGTTCAAGTGTCTCGCGAAACTCGGGATTGAATTCATAGCGATGGCGGTGACGCTCCCTGATCTCCGTCGCACCGCCGTAAACCTCCTGGGCCAACGAACCTCCGGTCAGGTCGCAGGGCCAGGCGCCCAAACGCATCGTTCCGCCTAACTCTTCAACATCCACGAGGTCACGAAGCTTGAAGATCACTGGATAAGGTGTGTCAGGGTCAAATTCGGTCGAGTCGGCGTCTTTCAGTCCGACAACATTCCGTGCGTACTCGATGCACGCGGTCTGCATCCCGAGGCAGATTCCAAAATAAGGCGTGCGCGTCTTGCGAGCATACGAGATCGCGCGAATCATTCCCGCGACGCCACGCTTTCCGAAACCACCCGGCACGAGCACCGCATCAAAGTCACGTAAGCGTGCCTCGAACTCGTCACCATCCATCAGGTCTTCGGATTCAATCCACTTCACATCGACGCGCACATTGTTAGCCACCCCGCCATGCGTTAACGCCTCACGCAAAGATTTGTACGAATCTTCCAACTCAACATACTTGCCGACGATCGCGATTGCAGTTTTTCCCGCCGCGGGTTTGCGAATCGTTCCCACAAGCTCGCGCCATTCCGCCAGATCAGATCGTGACGCTCGATCACCGAAGCCGAGCTGCGTGACGATCAGTTCATCCAATCCTTGTTCATGAAAAGCAAGCGGCACGTCGTAGATCGTGTCGACATCCTGAGCGCTAATCACTGCGGCCTCTTTCACGTTACAGAAGAGCGCGATCTTTGAACGAAGGTCATGCGAGAGCGGCCGTTCCGAACGACAAAGCAGAACGTCAGGAGCGATACCAATCTCGCGAAGGTCGCGAACTGAGTGTTGCGTCGGCTTTGTTTTCAGCTCGCCGGCTGCTGCGATGTAAGGCACCAGCGTCACATGAATATACAACGTATTGCCGGCGCCTTCTTCGTTGCCCATTTGGCGAATGGCTTCGAGGAACGGCAGTGACTCAATGTCGCCAACCGTGCCGCCGATTTCGACGATTACAACATCAGGCTGGTCGTTTTCTGCAACGGCGCGCACAGCGTATTTGATCTCATTCGTGATGTGCGGAATTACCTGAATCGTTTTGCCGAGATAGTCGCCGCGCCGTTCCTTCTCGATTACCGATAGATAAATGCGGCCGGTGGTCCAGTTGTTCGCTTGCGAGAGTTGTGCGTGCGTAAACCGCTCGTAGTGACCCAAATCCAGATCCGTCTCGGCGCCGTCGTCGGTGACGAAAACTTCACCGTGCTGAAACGGCGACATGGTACCGGGATCGACGTTGATGTAGGGATCGAGCTTGATCAGAGCAACGCGCAGTCCGCGGGCCTCGAGCAAGCAGCCGATCGATGAAGCGGCGAGTCCTTTGCCAAGACTCGAAACCACACCACCTGTAACGAAAATGTATTTGGGCATATGAGATCCTCTCGGGTCTGAAAGAAAGTTTCTAGTTTCGAGTTTCCCGCTAGCTCCAACTCTGACTTTAGACCTTACTTCGGACTTCTGACACCTGACTTCTGTGTTCTGCTTTCTGCTTTCTGCTGGGAGGTTCGGTCTTGGTTTTCTCTGAGATCTGAAATTTGAGATCTCAGATCACAGAAACGAAAGCAAGAGCCTCAAGATCCAAACTCGAAACTTGAAACTCGAAACTCGAAACTTAGAGACCCTCTTTCCGTTCCGTCTCCCCTGCCTCCGGTTTATCCCCTGCCTCTTTCTTCTTATCGTAGCGTCCCTGCTTTAATTCGTCCCGGGTCTCCATCGATTTCGCGACTGCCGGATCCAACAGGCGCTGAATCCCGGTCATCCCGGCACTGATCAAACTCGGAGCTTCATGAGCTCGCTTCTCAAACTCCTCGATACTCACCTCGTACGGCTTCGATAGCCGCATCAGTCCGAACAACGCGCACAAGGCTATGGCAACAATAATTCCCAGTCCGATCCAGTCGCTCATGGCAAAAAGTCCCAGGTCTCAGGTCTCGAATGCCGAAGGTCTAAATGAAAAATGATCACTGGCAAATGAGATATGAAAAATTTTCTTTTCGCCCTGCACCCAAATCTCATACACCTACACTCTCGCGACAATAGCCCGCACCCGCTCCAAATCTTCCGCACTATCAACCCCGATTGATGGCGCAGCTGCTTCCACCGCCGTGATCGTCACTCCATGTTCCAGCGCGCGCAACTGCTCCAGACCCTCACTCTTCTCCAGCTCACTCTGCGGCCATCTTGTGAATTCCAACAGCACGTCGCGCCGGTATACATATAATCCTGTGTGCTTCTTAAACAGCCGTAGCAGATCCCGATCATGGTCGAGGGCAGCCGCGAGGGAGCCGTATTTGTTCGCCGCTGCTCGCGGAAAAGGAACAACGGAGCGCGAAAAATAGATAGCGCGGCCATCACTAGTCACGACAACCTTTACCACATTTGGATCAAAGACGTCGGCAGGAAGATCGATTGCTTCCCACGTGGTGGCGATTCCGGCGTTGTCCGTACCGCGCAACGCCTCGATCGCCCTTTCGATAGTTAGCGGTGAAATCAGCGGTTCGTCTCCCTGAACATTGACGACGATCTCTGCGTCTGGCAATTCGCTCACAACCTCAGCCAGTCGATCGGTACCACTCGCGTGATCGCTGCGTGTCATTGCGACTTCAAAACCGGCCGACTCGACTGCTTTGCGAATGCGCTCGTCGTCGGTCGCGACGATCACCTGATCTATGTTTCGCGCGGCCAGAACACGTTGTGCAACGACGACGATCATGGGCTTGCCGGCAATTTCAAGCAGAACCTTTCCGGGCAGACGGGTAGACGCGAAACGAGCGGGAATGACGGCAACTACGTTTGATTTGGCTTTTGCTTGGGGATTTGAGCCCGTGGGATTCACGGGACAGCAGGTTACCTTGCAGAGTTACAGAGTGTCAACGTTGAGGCCCGGTGGGGTTGAGTCCGGCCGCGGATTTACGCGGATTGGGATGGATCTGAGCAAGACACAGGCGGCACTCATTAATTCCATTCAGATCCGTTCGCAGCTCTTATTCAGATCCGTCATATCCGCGTGAATCCGCGGCTAGCAATTCAGAACGTTACTCTTGCGAATTAGCAGCCGTCGCGACGTAACTCTGACGCGCTCGAACTACTAATCCAGGTTTGCGAACACGAACCTTGATATCGCGCTTTTCACCTGAACGAGCTTGCGCGGTTGGGTAGTAGCCAAGACTGTATTGTCGTCCGAGTTCTTCCGTGATCGCTCCAAACGCCTGCGGCACGTCTGACAGTGTCTCGGCGCTGTAAAGCCTGCCGCCGGTTTTTTCCGACAATGCTCGCAAGTAGTCCGAGCCAAGCCGATATTCTTTGGTGATCTTCTCGATCATCTTATCTCGCACTTTCGGATTCGCGATGCGGCTGAGTCGCTCTGGTAACTGAGGCAACGTGTTGTATTGGACCGGATAGATGATCACGTCCGACTCTTCGGCGTCGCGTAAATTCTGTTTAATGCTTGCCAGCTTGCTGCCAGTGTCAACGCCGTCGGTGAGCAACACGATTGCCTTACGGCCCTTAATTGTTGCGAGGCGCTGGTTGAGTACAAAACTAAGCGCGTCGTGCAGCACCGTGCCGTCATTAACTGCGTCGAGACGAAGTTTCTTCTTTCGCAACTCAGTGAGAGTTACCGCTTCAGTAATCAGATTTATCTTTCCGTCAAACGAAACAATCAGTAGTCGATCATTAGGCCGCAGTCGCTTGATGAAAGCGTTAGCGGCGGCGCGAATTGCTTGCATCTGCGAAACAGTCGAGCCGCTCACGTCCAACAGCAAGGCAACGGTGAATGGTTGTTCGACGGCAGCGAAGTAAGCTAACTCCTGCTCCTTGCCATTCTCAAAGATTCGAAAATCGCCGATGCGGAGGTTTGCAATGTAACGACCATTGCGATCCATGACTTCGGCAGGAACCGTGATCAGGTTGGTGCTGACGCGGACGACATCGTTCTCAGCAACGTCGGGCTCTGCTTCCCTGGCAGCTTGTTCGGCTGCTTTCCTGGCTTCCTCTTCGGCCTTCTTCTGCGCCGCTTCCTGCGACGCTTGCACGGCTGCTTTCAACGAGGGCGGAACCGGCGGCGGCTCGGGTAGTTCTGGAACCTGAGCGCGAGCGGAAGCAACCAGGGTCAGTACCAGGATTGCGAAGAAGAGGCTGGTGAAAATATGCTTCATAGAAAGAGAAAAGCTCTAAAGCCGAGTGCTTTCCTGAAAGGCGGGGAAGGGGTGACGCGGGACACGGGGAAGGGGACGCGGGGACACGGGGATTCGATACCTAACAAGCTTGGGAAATTTGCAGGTTGGGAAGGGCGGTTAACCCCCGCTGAAGTTTAGATGCCTCAAAGACTGATTCTTGATTCCACCGTGTGCGGCATAATCTCGAGCGGGGGTAAACCGCCCTTCCCGACCTGCAAATTCTCCAGCAGCTAATTCGTCGGCTTGCAAGTTCTCCAGCCGAGTCCCCGTGTCCCCGCGTCCCCGCGTCCCTTGAATCCGGGTTATCATCTCGACGAACAGGATGCGCAGAATATTTAGACTCTTTAGTTGGCTAATACTCGGCCTTTTCATCGGCGTGATCGGATACGAGGCGATCATGTTGGTGCGGGTTTATCGCTTAGGCGGTAATAACCCGGCGAGCACGTCGTTAATCGACACGCGAATTTCCGAGGCCGAGTCTCGCGGCCAACAACCGCGACGCCAGCAGGTCTGGATTCCGCTCAATAAGATCTCCCCAAACCTCCAACGTGCTGTGCTGGCCGGCGAAGACACCAACTTCCTGATACACCATGGGTTTGACTATCAGGCAATTCAGCAAGCCTGGGAACACGCCCAACGCGAAGCAGCGAAGGAGGCAAAGCAGGAAGGGGAGAATGATGACTGGTTGCCGACCCTGCCAGAGTTTAAACGCGGGGGTTCAACAATCAGTCAGCAACTCGCGAAAAATCTTTATCTTTCATCGCAGCGCTCGTTTGTTCGCAAAGCTCAGGAAGCGGTGATTACCATCTTCCTCGAGCAGTTGCTTACAAAGAAACGGATTCTAGAAATCTACTTGAATGTGATCGAGTGGGGTGACGGTATCTATGGAGCAGAAGCTGCCGCGCAGACCTATTTTCATAAACCAGCTTCAGCACTGAGCGCGAACGAGGCGGCATTTCTTTCAGCCATGATTCCGAATCCGCGCACGGTGTTTAATCCGAAAGTGAATCCAAGGCGAGTGGCGCGACGCCAGAGAATTATTCAGCGAGGAATGCCGTATGTGAAGTTGCCGTGAGGCGGGGAGGCGGGGGACGCGGAGACGCGGAGTCTCGGGGACGCGGGGCCACGGAGAAACGGAGAAACGGAGAAACAGGTACGATGCGGTAATGCGGAAGCACCGGGATGCGAGACCTAACAAGGTTGGAAAATTTGCAGGTCGGGAAGGGCGGTTTACCCCCGCTCAAGATTCACCAGGCGCAGAAGATGGAAGTAAGAATCGATCTTTGAGGTATGAAAACTCAGCGGGGGTAAACCACCCTTCCC
>JANNON010000844.1:0-6656 GCA_031399105.1 Blastocatellia bacterium
GCCCACAGTCGGCATCGCCCACCGGCCGATCCCGGTCGCCCGCGAGACACGCCGCGTTCCGGTGAACGAAGCACCGCGCACGATGGCGATGGATCATACCGGCGCCGGCCGTCCGTCAATCGTCGTGCTGCCGTTCGACAACATGTCCGGCGATCCTTCCGCCGATTCCATCGTCGACGGCGTCGTCGAGGAGATAACCGCGACGCTGTCGCGGGTCCGCGATTTCAAGGTCACGGCGCGTAATTCCGCCTACGCCTACAAGGGCAAGGCGATAGACATCCGCGACGTTTCGCGCCAACTCGGGGTGCGCTACGTGCTGGAGGGAAGCCTCCGCAAGGGTGGTTCCGCCATTCGAGTAAGTGCCCAGCTCGTCGACACTGAGACTGGAGCGCAGCTGTGGTCTGAGACTTACAATCGCGACCTTAAGACCTCGACAATTTTTGCAGTGCAGGACGACGTCGCCGGCCGCATCGTCGCCACTGTGGCGGATAGCTACGGCGTGCTGGTTCATTCGATGACGGCTGCGATACGAAAGAAAGACGATGCTGATCTCACGCCGGTTGAGTGGCAGTTTCAGTATTTCGCTTACCGCGAACAGATTACGCCTGCTGCTCACGCTGCGCTCAAGAGCCGGTTGCAACGCGTTGCGGAACGGAACGAGGGACAATCGGACTTGTGGGCCTGCCTCGCACAAATCTACGTCGACGAATACGCGTTTGGCTTCCAGGACAACGCCACCTCTCTCGATCGGGCACTGACTGCGGGCCGGCGCGCAGTTGAGCTGGATCGGGCGAACCAGTTTGCGCTCGTTGCGTTGGCCCAAGTGCACTTTTTCCGCCAGGACCTCGCAGCGTTTGGGCCAGCGGCCGAGCGCGCTATGGCCCTCAATCCGCTCAACAGTGATGCGATCGGAATCCTCGGGCTACAGATTGTGCACACGGGTGAGTTCGAGCGCGGCACTGCCATCGTGAGGCGTGCGATGGAACTGAACCCCAACCACGCGGGCTGGATGCACTTCGCGCCGCTCTGGGACCACTTTCACAAAGGGGAGTACGAGCAAGCCCTGGAGTGCGCAAACCGGGTGGACGTACCCGGACTCTTCTGGCCATTCCTCGTAATGGCGTCGGCCTGCGGACACCTCGGTCGACGCGCTGAAGCGGAAGCGGCAGTCCGAGATCTGTTGGCCCTCGATGCTGAATTTGCGGCGCACGTACGCTCGAACGTTGAGAGTTGGCACTTCGCGAGCGGACTGCTTGAGCCCCTGCTTGATGGACTGCGCGCGGCGGGGCTGGAAATTGACGAAGATCGTCCTGCTGACGCCTCTGCCGCCCTCCACTCGTCGAGCGAGACCGGCGTCGATGAAGGCTTCTGGGTCGCTGTCCTTCCCTTTAAAGCAACCGGCACTAACACTGAGCTTTCGGCGCTGGCGGAAGGGCTGTCGGAAGACATCGTCACCGGGCTATCGCGTTTCTCCTACCTCCGTGTGATTGCGCGCGGCTCAACACTACGTTACGCGAACCAGACGACGGATTTACGGACGGTCGGTAAACAACTTGGCGCGCGCTATGTGATGGAAGGCACACTCCGCCAGGCGGGTAGCAAGCTGCGCCTTGCTGTACAACTCCTCGATGCGTCCACGGGCACTCATCTGTGGGCGGAAAACTACGAGCGAGAATTCAGTCCCGAAACAGTTTTTGAGTTACAGGACGACCTTGTTCCACGCATTGTCTCCACAGTTGCCGACTGGTATGGCGCTCTGCCTCACAGCATGAGCGAGAGTGTTCGCCTTAAACCTCCCGACCAACTAAGCCCTTACGAAGCTTTACTTCGCAGTTTCGGCTACTTCGAGAATATCGCCGCTGAAGAGCATGCCCTTGTCAGATCTGGCCTCGAGCGAGCTGTCGGTCAAGAACCGGGCAATGCTGATGCATGGGCCATGCTGTCTATGTTGTTTGGTGAAGAACACCGGTTCGGTTTCAACGTGAAGCCTGATTCGCTCGGGCGCTCACTTGAGGCCGCGCGCCACGCGGTTGGAATTGCTCATGCCAATCATTTCGCGTGGCTTGCATTAGCGCAAGCACTCTTCTTTCGTAAGGAATTCGATGCCTTCCGGGATGCGGCCGAACGGGCGCTGACACTCAACCCTATGGACGGATCTACGGTTGAGTACTTGGGCCACTTGATTGCTTTTTCCGGAAACTGGGAGCGCGGTTGTGAATTGGCGGAGCGGGCTCGGCAACTTAATCCTAATCATCCATCGTGGTATTGGTCAGTTGCCTTTCTCGACGCTTATCGCAAAGGCGACTACGTTAAAGCCCGCGGCTTCTTGCTGAAGGGAAATCCGCAGAGGAATTGGTTGATGCACGCACTGCTCGCTGCAGCACAAGGCCAGCTTGGAGAAAGTGAGGCGGCCACCAGGCATCTTCGTGAAGTGCTGAAAATGATGCCGGATTTCCGTTCGAGCGCGCGTGATGAATTTTCAAAGTGGTATCTCCCGGAACTCGTCGATCACTTGATGGACGGGCTGCGCAAGGCGGAACTGGAGATGGCCGATGAAGATCGTCCGGCAGACACCTCGCCCGGTCTTCACTCCTCTGCTGAGACAAGAGCAGATGAAGGTTTCTGGGTCGCTGTGCTTCCGTTTAAAGCAACCGGCACTAACGCTGAGCTTTCGACGTTGGCGGAAGGACTGTCTGATGAGATCGTTACCGGTCTCAATCGCTTTTCATACCTGCGCGTGATCGCACGCAGTTCGACTCTCCTATACTCAAGTCAGACTTCCGATGTTCGCTCAGTCGGCAAGGCGCTAGGTGCTCGTTATGTGATGGAAGGAAATGTCCGCCAGGCAGGTCCTGTGATTCGCGTGACGGTCCAACTTGTAGACGCAAGCACCGGAGCACATCTCTGGGTTGAGACTTACGATCGTCCTTTCAAGCCGGAAGAAATCTTCGCACTACAGGATGATTTGGTTCCTCGCATCGTCTCGACAGTCGCCGATCAACATGGCGTGCTGCCGCACACCATGAGCGAAGTTGTCCGAGCTCAAGACCCCGACCAGTTAACGGCCTATGAAACGCTGTTACGCGGTTTCCGTTACTACGAAGGCATAAGTGCTAATGAGCATGCCACGATGCGAGCTGCGTTGGAGCGTGCCTTGGAGACATCGCCCGCTAATGCTGACTGTTGGGCAATGCTTGGGATCATGTACTGCGACGAGCATAAGTTTGGATTTAACCAACTGCCTGATTCACTGGGCCGCGCGCTCAATGCCGCGCAGCGCGCCGTTGAAATCTCGCCAACGAATCCGTTTGCGTACGAGGCTCTTTCGCAGGCGCTGTTCTTTCGGAAGGAGTTTGATAGTTTTCGCAATGCCGCCGAACGTGCGATCGCTCTGAATCCATTTGACGGTGCGACAAACGCTTTCATGGGAATTCTTATCGCATTCACCGGCGACTGGGATTACGGATGCGCGGTTGCGGAGCGGGCGACACAACTAAACCCACATCATCCCGGATGGTACTGGAACGCCGCTTTCTACAACGCATACCGAAAACGTGATTACGAAGCAGCGTTAAAGATCACCCTTGAGTTCAACATGCCCGGGCTCTTTTATCATCACGTGAACCGCGCTGCCGCGTATGGGCAACTGGGCGATCGTGAAGCAGCAGGCAAAGCCTTGAAAGAGCTTTTGATACTCAAGCCTGACTTTGCAACCGCGGCACCGAAGGAATTGGGAAAGTGGCTGCGTCCGGAACTCGTTGATCATGTCATTGAAGGACTTCATAAGGCCGGACTCGAGATTGATGAAGAAGGGGCAGCACTAATCAACTCGAACTCGACTGCTGTTTCGAGTCCCTCTCGAGCGGATGAGGGTTTCTGGATTGCTGTTCTTCCTTTCAAGTTCACTGGCTCAAACGTTGAGGTCGGAACTCTCGCTGAAGGATTGTCTGAAGAGATAGTTACTGGACTTTCCCGCTTCTCTTACCTGCGGGTGATCTCACGCAGTTCGACACTTCGATACGCAAACGAAACAGACGACGTGCGTGAGATTGGTACGAGACTCGGCGCGCGCTATGTGATGGAAGGCAGTCTGCGTGTTGCTGGTTCGTCGTTGCGCATATCAGTACAACTCATCGACGCAGGCACCGGCGCTCACCTGTGGGCGGAAACATACGATCGTCAATTCCGCGCTGAAGAACTATTCGCGCTACAGGACGATCTTGTACCGAGGATTGTTTCTACAATAGCTGACGTAAATGGTGTCCTTCCTCGAAGCATGAGTGAAGTTGTGTGCGGGAAAAGTCCAGACGAGTTAAGTCCTTACGAGGCTGTACTGCGCAGTTTCCGCTACTTCGATCGCGTCAGCCCCGACGAACTTTCAGCCGCTCGATCATGTCTTGAAATAGCAGTCAAAAAAGCCCCGAGTAATTCGGATGCGTGGGCCATGCTGGCTTTGTTATTCCATCAGGACTATGGACAGGGATTTAATCTTCATCCGGATGCACTCAACCTTGGAGTATTGGCGGCTCAACGCGCAGTTGAATCAGGACCATCCAATCCCCTGGCCTACTTCAGCCTTGAAGCGGTCATGCGCGGCTTCGGATATCACTACCGCCTGAATCCTCTGGCGCACGCCGAAGCACGCAACATTCTTGAGCAGGCTGTAAAGGACGCCCCGAGCAACGCCGATTGCTGGGCGATGCTGTCGTGGGTTTACTCTCATGAATACGGCCACGGCTTCAACGCGCAACCGGGCTCACTTGATCGAGCCCTCGCTGCTGCTCGGCGAGCTGTCGATCTTGCGCCGACCAATCATCTCGCTTATCAAACGCTGGCTGTAGCACTCTTCTTTCGCAAAGAGCGGGCCGGCTGTCTCAGTGCTGCTGAACGAGCGATGGCTCTTAACCCGCTCGACGCGAGTAATGAGGCTATCTTTCTGATTACCTTCGTGGACGACTGGGAACGGGGCTGCGCGCTTATCAGACGGGCCATGGATCTCAACCCTTATGTGCCCGGCTGGTATCGTGTGATTCTCGCGCTGAACGAGTATCGCAAAGGCAACTACCGGGAAGCTGTCGATGAAACCGTGAAGGCCAACGCGCCGGGCATCTGGACTGATATTGTGCTTTCGGCTGCACATGCCCAGCTTGGTGAACAGGTAGCGGCGCGTAACGCATTGAGTAACCTGCTCGCTGAATATTCGGCTGAATCCGCACGCGAACTGCTTGCGAAATGGTTCAACGCGGATCTGGTCGACAATTTGGAAGAAGGTTTGCGCAAGGCAGGGCTCGAGATTGCAGCCGAAGTGGCGGAGGGTTGTGGAGATGGTGCGACTGGGAGAAGCGGAGCTGCGGCGACAGACTCCGCGGTTTCTCCGCCTCTCCGCGTCACCGCGTCTCCGCGTCACCCCGTCCATCCTCCATCAATCGCTGTCCTGCCGTTCGTCAACATCAGCGACGATCAAGATAACGAATACTTCTGCGACGGACTCGCCGAAGAGCTACTCAACGCGCTCTCAAAGATCGAATCGCTGCACGTCGCGGCACGCACTTCCGCGTTCTCCTTCAAAGGCAAAGGGACTGACGTCCGCGACATCGGGTCCAAACTGAATGTCTCGACGGTGCTCGAAGGTAGCGTCCGAAAATCTGGCAATCGAGTTCGCATCAGCGTCCAACTCGTCAACGTTGCCGATGGCTACCATCTGTGGTCGGAGAAATATGATCGGCAGCTGGAAGATATCTTTGACATTCAGGACGAGATCTCGCTGGCCATTGTGGATGCGTTAAAGGTGAAGTTGCTCGGGGCTGAGCAGAACGTTGTGAAGCGGTACACGGATAATACGGAGGCGTATCAGCTTTACTTGAAGGGCCGCTTCTTTGTGAATCAGCGTACGTCGCAGAGTTTGCTGAAGGCAATCGACTACTTCAATCAGGCGATCGCAGTGGATGCCAATTACGTGCTCGGCTACGCAGGATTGGCAGATGCTTACATGGTTCTGGGGGTACCTGACGCAGTCACGGAGGCGCTCTCGCCAATCGACTCGTTGACTAAGGCAAGGGCGGCAGCGGAGAAAGCCCTGGAACTAGACACATCGGTTGGTGAAGTCTACGCGGCACTGGCCCACATTAAATGGAAAGAACGTGATTGGGTGGGTGCGGAGAACGACTACCGGCGCAGCATCGAATTGAATCCTCACAACCCTATCGCTCATTTCTATTACGCGGTGTGCTTAGCCGGTTTGGGTAGACGCGACGAGGCGGTGAAAGAGATCAGACGTGCTCAGGAACTGGATCCACTTTCACTACCAGTCAACGCGAGCGTGGTTTATGTTCTGTACCTTTGCCGTCAATACGACGAAGCGATTCGAGCCGGGCAGAAGACGCTTGAACTGGACCCCACGTTTGCCCTAACACATCAACGGCTGGGCCTGCCTTATGTGCAGAAGATGATGTACAGCGAGGCGATTAATGAGTTTCAGCAGGCGGTGAACAGCTCCAACCGCGCGCCGCAGCCGCTCGTGTCGCTCGGACATGCCTACGCAGTGTCGGGAAACAAAGTTGAGGCGCAGAATGTTTTAGAAGAGCTGGAACAGTTGTCACAGCAACGCTACGTTTCACCGTATGGTGTCGCGATAGTTTACCTGGGACTTGGAGATC
>JANNON010000847.1:0-6321 GCA_031399105.1 Blastocatellia bacterium
CCGTGGGCGCCCCTCGTTCCCCCTAAATGGTTTCCAATAAGACAAGGGGCGCACACGGAGGAACGCCCCTACAGTCCTTCACAAATGCAGGATCATGCGGGCGATGGTGAAATAGATAACCAAGCCTGTGGCGTCCACCAATGTGGTAATCAACGGCGCTGACAATACGGCAGGATCCACACCGAAGCGTTGCGCGAGAATCGGAATGACCGAACCAACGGTCGTCGACCAGAGACAGATCGCAAACATTGTGACTGCCACAGTCAATGCCAGCGCGACCGGTACATGCCAAAGTAAAGCCTGGAAAAACGCTATCGGTCCGATTAGTAATCCCAACACCATCCCGGTAGTTGCCTCGCGCATCACCACCCGCCAGGCATGACGCACCCCGACATCACCCAGCGCAAGACTGCGAATCACAGTCATCACTGTTTGCGCCCCGGCGTTGCCACCCGTGCCGATCAAGAGAGGGATGAAGAAAGAAAGTGCTACCACAGCAGTCAACTCGTCTTCAAAGCGATGCAGCACAGCGCTGGTCAATGTCCCGGCAACGAAGAGCAGCAACAACCAACCAACTCGCTGCCGCACCACTCTTAATATCGGGTTATGAAAATAGGGTTTGTCCATTGCGTTTGGGCCAACACCGGCCATGCGCAAAATGTCTTCAGTCTGTTCTTCGATCAGCACGTCGATAACATCGTCAACCGTGACGAAACCGACCACTCTGCCATCCTTTTCCAGCACCGGCACAGCCAACAAATTGTACTTCCCGATTTTTTGCGCGACCGCTTCCTGATCTTCGAGCGCCTGGACCGTTACCGGCTTGCGGCGCATCACCTGACTGATAAGCGATGTGAGTTCTGCCATCACCAGATCACGCAGCGACACGGCCCCCAGAAGCCGATCAGTCGCCGGGTCCATCACGTAGCACGCATAGATCGACTCCTTTTCTCGCGCTACGGAACGGATGTGTTTGAGCGCCTCGGCGACGGTCATATTTTGTTCGAGTCTCACAAACTCGGTGGTCATCAAGCCGCCCGCCGTGTGGTCGGGATACTGCAAGAGCACCTCGAGTTCTTTCCGCAATTCCGCGCTTAGTTTTGGCAGAATTCGATGACGCTCGTGCAGGCCCATCTTCTGGATGATGTCCGTGCGTTCGTCAGCCGAGAGGCCGGTGAGAATTTCAGCCACCCGTGGCGGTTCGAGTTGCTCGAGGATTGCCGCGCGCCGTCGCATTGTCGGTTGATCGCATATTTCGATGGCCCGAGCCACCGGCAACATTGAGACCACCGTCGCGGCTTCGAGCAAGGTCAGTTGGTTAAGCAATTCTGCCAAATCCGCCGCCGGCAGATCGGCGACCTGCGAGCCGATACCAATAAGACTCTCATCCAGCCGCAGATGAATTCGCTCGAGAAGTTGTTTCAGATCAGGATCCGTCATCGTGTGTCCTTAGGCTGCAGAAGGAAATAGCAGCTTGGCTCATCAATGTCCGACATGCTTCAGCTTGTCGTCTGGATTGGGAACTCTCAATGTGCGAAGTTACTATTTGAATGTTATGAATCGCGACGACAAGCTTAAAGCATGTCGGACATTGATGAGCTTCCCATTTGGAATTATTAGCCCTAATATCCGTCAGTCCCGAATCGACAAAGATCATGAGAAGCACTGACGCCATCACCCGCTCTTGTCGCCTGCGCACGATCATACTGATCGGCGTCATCGCGTGTCTGTGCTTTTCGGTTGGCGAAGGGCTGCGACTGACGCCATTCCCAGTCTCCCCGCTCGCAGAGACCGGCGCGAAGACCGTTGAGCGTCACGTAAGCACCTTGTTTGAAACTTCGCTGCGCAAGTATGGCCCACTTGATGTGCCGACGCGAGCGCAGTCTCGAGGTAAACGCCAAGCGGTTGATTTCGGGTACCCACCATCTCAGAGCAACCGCGAGTTAGCTGATCCCCAAGTGTGGCTGGCCTATTCCAGCAAACCGTTGCGCATCGTTTCCCATCTTTCCGGATCACATCTCTCCGGACGCCCGCCACCTTCAGGCGCTTAATCCCAAATCAAAGAATCAGTAGCGTCACGCGGTAGCGTCGGGTTGCAGTTGCGATGCCGAGTTCTTGTGTTAATCGCGTCTTCTGAATATCCAACTTACACTCGACGCTTACCGCGTTACGGTACTGACAACTCGACGATAGCCCGTTACGGCACTACCCGACGGCTACCGCGTTACGGTACTGACTAACACAAGGAGAAGATGGTAAGTGGAAAGCATTGACCTTTCTTTACCCACTAAGTTTCTACTGTTCGCGACGGACGCCTCGACTGGGCATGGGTCTGGAGATCTCTTAAACAATATTGGATTATGCGTCATCGTCGCGGCAACCCTCGCCTTCATCGCCAACAAGCTCAAACAGCCCGGTCTGCTCGCATACTTATTGGCCGGTGTACTAATCGGTCCGGAGATCGGGTTCCGGCTAATCACCGATCACGCGACCATCGAAGTCATTTCGGAAATTGGATTGGTGCTCTTGCTGTTCATCATTGGCCTGGAGATGGATCTGAAAAAACTCCGGGCTTCTGGCAAGCCAGTAATAGCCACAGGCGTGACTCAGTTTCTGATCTGCGTGACGCTCGGTATTCCGTTCTTCCTCCTGCTGGGGTTTCGTATCGGCGATGCTAATGCATTCGGAGGAGAATTCGGTCTCTTCTACCTGACAGTTGCCGCGGCCATCAGCAGCACGATGATTGTAGTCAAGCTGCTGTATGACAAATTTGAGTTGGACACGCTGCCCGGTCGCATCACGCTTGGTATCCTGGTCTTTCAGGATATCTGGGCCATCATCGTGCTTGCGCTGCAGCCCAATCTACGCAGTCCCCGGTTTACACCGCTTGCGGCTTCCTTCGGGAAAGGCATTCTTTTGGTGGCTGCGAGTCTGCTGATCAGCCGTTACATCCTGCCACGCTTATTCCGCTCGGTAGCTAAGATTCCTGAACTGGTCCTGATCATGGCGCTGGCCTGGTGCTTCCTCGTCTGTGCTGCAGCAAGTTATTCCGGACTATCGAAAGAGATGGGAGCTTTGATAGCAGGGGTCGCGCTTTCTACTTTTCCTTACAGCCTTGATGTCATTGCGAAGGTGATCAGCATTCGGGATTTCTTTGTCACACTGTTCTTTGTCGCCTTAGGTATGAAGATACCGATGCCCACGGCTTACATTTTAGGTCTGGCCGCGGCTACATCCTTATTCCTGATCGCCAGTCGTTTTATTTCGATCTTTCCCGTGCTCTATCTCATGGGCTATGGTCATCGGGTGAGCCTGATACCGGCAATTAATCTCTCCCAGATAAGCGAATTCTCTTTGGTGGTGGCTTCGCTGGGATTAGCATTCGGGCATATCAACAGCCAGGCAGTTTCGCTGATCATATTTGTCTTCGTGATCACCTCAACCACTTCGACCTATATGATTAGCTACAACCATCAAATCTTTTCCCGCTTGAGTAGAATACTTTCCGTGTTGCGGCTGAGGGATCTCGATGCGGGTAAGGGCGGCGAGTCTCCCCAGACCTCGCCTAAGCCGATAGTCTTCCTGGGGTTGTTTCGCGAGGCGAGCGCCATAATTCATGAGTTCGAACTGAGCGGTTCCGAAAACACCCGGCATCCTTTACTCGACGATATTCTGGTGATTGACTTCAACCCGGTCGTGTATTCCGAACTCCACCGGCGCGGCATTGAATGCATCTACGGCGATGTGGCCCACATGGAGACTCTACATCATGCAAACATCCATCATGCAGAGCTGGTGATTTCAACGATTCCCGATCAGATCCTCAAAGGCACGAACAATGAGCGGCTGCTGAAAAAGATTCGTCAGTTATGTCCCCACGCAGAGGCGATAATGACCGCTGATAGTCCGCGACAAGCGCTCGACCTTTATAACCAGGGGGCGGATTTCGTTTTCATTCCGCGGATGCACTCTTCGGCGCAGGTTGCAAGGATCATTGAGGCGGCATTACGCGAAGGACTAGATGATGTTCGAGCTGAACAAATTGCCCACTTGAAAATTCGCGACGAGGTCCTAGCATAGCGATGCCACACTCTCCTCCATTGCTCCAGGATTTACTGCTGCTTCTGCTTGCCTCCGTTCCGATTGCTTTCATCTTCCACCGGCTGCGCTTGCCGACGATCGTCGGGTTCATGATTACCGGGGTCTTGATTGGCCCACATGGACTCGGACTGATCAAGGACGTTCACGCCATCGAGGTCCTCGCTGAAATTGGGGTGGCCCTTTTGCTCTTCACCATCGGTCTCGAGTTCTCGTTACGCCGCATGCTGGAAATGAGGCGTCTGGTCCTACTCGGAGGAGGGCTGCAAGTTATTCTCACCACGCTCCTGGTCATGGGAATTGCAAACTGGCTCGGGCGTCCTGTTAACGAAGCGGTCTTTTTCGGATTCCTCTTCGCGCTCTCCAGTACTGCGATCGTGCTCAAGAGTTATGTCGATCGGGCTGAGATCGACGCACCGCACGGAAGGGCGGCAGTTGGCATACTGCTCTTCCAGGATCTCAGTATCGTGCCAATGATGCTAATGATCCCGCTCCTGAGTGGTCGCGAAGGAACGTCGGCAGCAAAAGTTACCATCACACTAGGAATTGCTGTCGCAGCCATTGCGATTATTATCTTCGCCGCGCGAACTGTGGTGCCTTACCTGCTCTATCACATTGTCCGTTTGCGCAGCCCGGAAGTCTTTATTATTTCAGTGGTTCTCCTGGTTCTCGGCACATCCTGGGTGACGGCCCAAGTGGGATTGTCGCTCGCGCTCGGCGCCTTCATTGCCGGGATCGTGCTCTCGGAGTCCGAGTACAGCCATCAGATTGTGGCTGACATCCTGCCTTTTCGCGACGTCTTCAACAGTCTCTTTTTTATCTCCATCGGAATGCTTCTGTCCTTGAGCGCCCTCGCCGGCGATGCCTTAACTGTGCTCGCGTGGGTCGGCGCGCTGACAGTAGGGAAGGCTCTACTCGCGCTGGCTGTATTACGTTTACTCGGCTATTCACTCCGCGTCTCAACAATGACCGCGCTGGGACTGGCTCAGGTTGGCGAGTTCTCGTTCATCCTGGCCAAAGCGGGTTTGCCGCAGGGACTGCTCTCGGACCCCGATTATCAACGGTTCCTCGCGGCTTCGATTCTCTCAATGATCGCCGCGCCATTCCTTATTAAAGCAGCTCCCCGGATCGGATACGCTCTGCAATCTGTGTTCGCAAGAGGTTCGTTACTCGAGCCATCAGTGATTGGATTTGACCCCCAGGAACCCGACCTGCGCGGACATGTAATCATAGTCGGATATGGTCTGAACGGCCGGAACCTGGCTACGGTACTGCGTAGAACGGGCGTCCCGTATTTAATAATGGAATTGAATGCAGAAGCAGTGAGGGACGCGCACGATCAGGGAGAGCGAATTGTCTACGGCGACGCGACGCGCAAGGAAGTCCTGCATCATATCCGGCTGGAGCATGCCCGCATCATCGTGCTTGCGATCTCCGATCCCATGGCATCGCGCCATACAGTTTGGCTCGCGCGCCAGATGAATCCTGATATTCATATTATCGTTCGCACTCGCTACATGGCGGAGATATCAGACCTGCGCGAACTAGGTGCAGATGAGGTGATCCCTGAAGAGTTTGAGACCAGCATAGAGATCTTCTCACGCGTGCTAAGAGAGTACGGCATCGCGCGCAATGTCATTCAACGTCAGGTCGCAGCGATCAGGAACGAAGGCTATCAGCTATTGCGCATGCCATCGTTGCCTGTCGTCGACATGGCTGAGATTTCCGAGGCGCTAAAATCGGCCTCGACCGAAACGCTGTCTGTCGAAGCAGACTCTTTTGCGATTGGAAAGACCATCGGGGAGTTGAGGTTAAGGAAGAAGACCGGCGTGACTATTATCGCCATCACTCATCAGGGTCGTACTGAGATCAATCCAGGACCCGAAACCAGGATCGAGGCCGAAGACGTGCTGGTGTTGCTTGGAGGCGCAGGCCAAATTGATTTGGCGATTGAAGAAATCAACCCTGTCGGAGAGCCTGTAGCATGAGAGAAGCAATCTAAACCGCGGAGCGCAGCGACCGGGCCGATCCGGAATAAGCACTCAATGGATAGACGAGTTGAGATCTCTTTCAACACCAGTTGAATTTTGTGAGTGGAAAACTCAAGATCTAACGAGACAAATCAAGATATGTAGTCTCACTGTCAGGGAGGTGGACCCTGTCCCCGCTTCAAGTTGCCTTAGTTTCAAGGTCGGTTGGCAGATTAAGATTCTACCGATCTTC
>JANNON010000269.1:0-8122 GCA_031399105.1 Blastocatellia bacterium
GGTGACTCCACCACAGAATGGCTTGCTATCCCCGCCTACCCGTGGAGGAGGTTCGCTTGCTTTGAATACGGCTGGCAATCGAGAGGATACCGTCAACTTTCAGATCAATGGGATCACTCTGAACGATCAGGTCAACAACATTCTGAACTTCAATCCACCGTTGACGAGTATTCAGGAATTCAAGATCGATAATTCTACGTTCAGCGCTGAGTACGGACGGAACAGCGGAGCGATCGTGAATGTGGCCACTCGTTCCGGTTCGCAGGATTTCCATGGTGAGCTGTACGAGTTTTTCCGGAACGACGCTTTGGATGCCCGAAATTTTTTCAACTTCGTCTCGGCTCATCCACCGCCGTTCAAACGCAACCAGTTTGGTGGAGCGCTCGGCGGTCCTATTAAGTTGCCGCGTTTTGGCGAGGGCGGTATCGTGTTTCGCGAGGGCAAGACTCGGGCCTTCTTCTTCTTTACATACGAAGTACTGCGCCAACGTCAAGGCGTTGATTTAAACAGCGTCGTGCTGAGCGATGTGCAGCGACTCTCCGCAAGTGATCCCGTTATCAAGAATCTAATCCAGCTCATCCCCCGTGCAAACTTCACCGACTCGACCGGTACGGCACGTTTTGTTGGCTCGGCTCCCGCTAGTGCCGATGTGAATCAGTGGACCATGGACATCAGCTATGACATCAACGCGGAAGATCGAGTGCATGGTTACTACGTATGGCAACGAGCGCTGCGCACTGAGCCAAACCTGCAAGGCAACACCATTCCCGGCTTCGGCGATATCCGCGCCGGCTTGCGGCAAATTCTCACTCTGAATGAAACGCACATTTTCAGTCCGTCGCTCGTGAATGATCTGCGGCTTGGCTTCAACCGAATACATTTCACTGCCACTGCTGGTGCGGAACTGAATCCCGCAACGTTTGGAATCAATAACGGCATCAATGAACCCTTTGGTTTGCCGCAGATAAATGTTGCCGGCGGGCTGAATTTTGGCGGTCCCGTCCAATTGCCGCAGGGGCGTGGCGATACGACGATCGTTTTCGCCGATACTTTGAACTACCTGCGCGGGTCACATTCGCTTAAGTTTGGCGGCGACTACCGCCTTTTCTATAACAACAACTTCATTCGAGACACCGGTCTATTTAACTTTCCCTCGGTAGCAGCCTTTATTGCCGGTAATGCGAATTCTTTCTCCATCACGCTCGATGGACGCATCAACAGTGTCAAGCAGGATTCCGTTGGGCTCTTTGTTCAGGACAGTTTTAAGGTGCGACCAAATTTCACCCTTGAACTCGGTCTGCGTTACGACGCTAATCTGACTCCGACTGAACGCTACGATCGCTTTGTGGTTTTCGATCCCGCTTCAGTGTCGTTGCGCCGTGTCGGCAGAGATATCGATCAGGTGTACAAGACAAATGGAATGAACTTCCAACCGCGAATCGGTTTTGCCTGGGACCCGTTTGGTGATGGCAAGACCTCGATACGCTCGGCTTACGCAATTCAGGTTGAACAACCAATGACAAATGCTGCTGCGCAAACGTCATCCAATCCACCTTTGGCGACGCCGTTTTCGTTTACCGGACCGATTCGCCTGGACAACGCGATCAACCTCGCGGGGCCGGCCGGCAATTCACTGATTACCGTGGATCACAATTACTCAAATTCTTACGTGCAATCCTGGAACCTGAATGTGCAATGTGAGATCCTTCCCAAACTCGCTTTAATGGTCGGATACTTTGGCTCGAAGGGAACGCATCTGCGCATCTCGCGCAACATCAACCAACCGGTCAATGGCGTTCGTCCCTTTCCGCGTCTTTCCGTTACTAGTCCGGAACTACCCGGCGCAACTATCGGCAATATTACTCAAGTTGAAGGTTCAGGGAATTCGAGTTACAACGCTCTGTGGACCACGCTGACAAAAAGGTTTTCGCGTGGCCTGCAATTCAACGTATCCTACACGTGGTCGAAATCAATCGACTACAACTCCCTGAGTTCACCGCCAACTGTGGTGACCGTCCAGGACAGTTACAACATAAGGAATGACCGTGGATTATCTGACTTCGACGCGCGTCATCGCGTGGTTTTGAGTGCGATTTACGAGTTGCCGTGGAAAGGGAACCAGTTCGTATCAGGTTGGCAATTGGCCACCATCGTTCAATCACAGAGTGGCAATCCGGTAAATCTCATTACCACGAACAACACGGTAAACGGCGTGGCAAACACCATTCGTCCAAACGTGGTTGGCCCAATTGAAACCATTGGCAGTGTTGAGCAGTGGTTCGCTACGGCGGCCTTTACACCCGTAGCCGGTTTTGGCAATCTGGGGCGCAACGTAGTCATTGGCCCCGGCTTCAACAATGTCGACTTCTCGGTATTCAAAACCACCCGCCTAAGCGAAGGTACGAGTTTGCAGTTTCGCGCCGAGGTCTTCGATCTCTTCAATCACCCGAGTTTCGGCCAACCGGGACGAGTTGTCGGCAGCGCCACGTTTGGAAGAATCACGAACACACGTTTTCCGACCGGAGATTCCGGTTCGTCGCGACAGTTGCAGTTCGCTTTGAAGTTTAGTTTCTAGGAAGCACATGAATAGAACTCTCCGCCATCAAGACTTAGTTCGGTCTATAAGCAGAAGTGTGTTCGTCCTCTTTGCTTTTTTCGCTAGCTCGTCGCTTTTCATGACTCCAGCTAAAGCTTCAGAGGCGCCCAAGAAAGTTCTCATCGTTTCTTCAGAGGACCATTATGTCCCGGCGATCATCCTCGTAAATCAGTCCATCCGCGGCACGATGAAGGGCGGCTCTCCAGCCCCCATCCAGTTCTTTTATGAGGCCCAGGATAGTTTCAGAATTTCACTCGACAAGTATGAGAAAGAATTTGTCGAGTTGTTGCGCCGAAAGTACGACGGTGAACAGCCTGACTTGATCTATGCGCTCGGACCGCCCGCATTAAGATTCTTATTGAAGTATCAAGACGAGCTTTTTCCCAAAACTCCGATAGTGTTCGTAGTCACCGATCTAAAGCGGATTCAAGATCTTGATTTGGGTACGAACGTCACTGGAGTAGGGGGGAAAGTCGAATTGACGCCCACCCTCGATATTGCGCTCGCACTTCAGCCGCAGACGAAGCAAGTGGTGGTGGTGGCCGGTAATGCGCCCCTCGACCGTGCCCTGGCGGAGCAAGCGCAGCGCGAGTTTAGTTCTTACGAAAGCGGAATAGCGTTCACATATCTAATTGGCCTTCCCCTGGATGAATTGAAGGGCAAGCTCGCGAGACTCCCGGAACGGAGCGTTGTGTTCTATCTGGCCATCAACTCGGACAATGCAGCCCGCATCTATACCAACCTAGAGGTGCTTGCCCTGCTGGTCCCGACGTCTAGCGCTCCCATCTACGGCGGCACGCAGGTTTATCTGGGGACGGGCATTGTTGGTGGGCGCTTGATCGACTACGAGGGGCTTGGTACTCACGCAGCTGAAATGGGTTTGCGCATTCTGGCAGGCGAGAGCCCGCAGAGTATTCCCTCTCAAGCTTTGCCGAGCACTACGATGTTTGACTGGAGAGCACTTCAACGTTGGGGTATAGATGCAAACAAACTTCCGGCAGGAAGTGTTGTTCGTTTTAGGCAGGCAACTTTCTGGGAGCAGTACAAGTGGCGCGTCGCGGGAGCTATTTCGCTCATCATTCTGCAGGCCTTGCTCATCGTCGGGCTTCTGATTAATCGCGCCAGACGCCGCCGCGCGGAGGCCGCCTCGCAAGCAAGTGAACTGCGCCATCGAAATGTTGTCGAAACTCAGACCGAACTAATTTGCCGCTTCAAGCCGGACACCACTTTGACCTTCGTCAACGATGCCTATTGCCGCCATTTCGGCAAAACCCGCGAAGAGTTGATCGGCACAAAGTACGCGGATCTAATCCCGGAGCACGCTCGCGGGGCGGCACTCATGTATATCACTTCGCTGATCGAAAACCAGCGAGCCGAAATGTACGAACACGAAGTGGTCTTGCCGAACGGAGTCAGAGGCTGGCAGCAGTGGGTCGACCACGTCGTAACCGGCACCAACGGACATGGGATCGAGTTGCAGGGAATCGGTCGCGACATCACCGAAAAGCACCGAGCTGAAGAAGAGTTGAGGCTGAGTGAAACTCGGTTTAGGTACATGGCTGATACGGCTCCAGTGATGATCTGGATCACCGATACAAACATGCAGTGCACGTTTTTCAACCAGCGGGCTCTGGACTTCACGGGCCGAAGCATGGAAGAGTTACTCGGGGACGGTTGGGGCGAAGGTGTTCCGGAAGAGGATTACCAAAAGTGCGTGGACATCTACACTGCGGCAGGTGAACGCAAGGAGCCATTCGTAATGGAGTACAGAATGCGTCACGCGGATGGCGAGTTGCATTGGGTCTACGACACGGGCATTCCTCGCTTTGCGTCCGACGGAGAGTTCATTGGGTATATCGGATCGTCCGTAGACATCACTGACCGCAAGACCGCAGAAGAAGCCGTACAAATTGCGCACGAGGAAGTTCAGAAATTAAAGAACCAACTGCAGGAAGAGAACATTTATCTTCAGGAAGAGATCAAGCTGGCGCATAACGTTGACGAGATCATCGGTGAAAGCAATGCCATCAAGTACGTACTCTTCAAGATTGAGCAGGTTTCAGCAACTGACAGCACCGTTTTGATCCTGGGTGAGACAGGAACGGGTAAAGAATTAGTGGCTCGGGCAATTCACAGTCAAAGCCTGCGCCGCGATCGACCCTTGGTTAAAGTTAACTGCGCCGCACTTTCTGCGAGTTTGATTGAGAGCGAGTTGTTCGGTCACGAAAAGGGGGCGTTCACCGGGGCGTCTGCGCGCAAGATGGGCCGTTTTGAATTAGCCGATGGCGCGACTATTTTTTTGGACGAAGTTGGCGAGCTTCCCCTCGAACTACAGCCGAAACTGTTGCGGGTAATTCAAGAAGGGGAGTTTGAACGACTGGGCAGCTCGAAGACTATGAAAGTGGACGTGAGAATCATTGCTGCCACGAACCGCAACATGAAGGTAGAGGTTGAACAAGGGAGATTCCGGGAAGATCTATGGTACCGATTGAATGTATTTCCGATCACCGTGCCGCCATTGCGACAGCGTACGGAAGATATTCCGCCGATGGTGGAATATTTTGTTCAGACTCGATCAAAGAAGCTGGGCAAGGGAATCAACTCGATCCCCGCAGCTACACTTAAACGCCTGCAGGGCTATTCGTGGCCGGGAAATGTCAGAGAATTGGAGAATGTGATCGAACGTGGCGTGATCAACTCGACCTCACCGGTCCTCAATATTCTTGATCAACTTGCGCAAGCGGCGCCGGCTGAACTGCAAAAGAACCAGACGCTCGAACAGATCGAGAGGGAATACATAACCGGGGTCCTTGACCAGACGCTCTGGCGAGTTGAAGGTGCCGCCGGTGCCGCAAAAATCCTCGGTCTAAACCCCAGCACCTTGCGCACACGAATGATGAAGCTGGGAATACAGAAGAGCCTTCGCAAGGCAGCGGGAAAGAACTGAAGGGGAAGGAAGTGCTGAGACACGAGTGCTGTGTGCTGAGTACTGAGTTCCACTCATAACAATAAGAATCGCCTCAGCCCCCCTGCTAAAGACCTTCTAAAGGACTATTTGCCATTGATCATTTGACAGTGATCATTTTTCATTTTCGGACCCCGGCTTCGACCGGCTGACAAAGCTCGGAATCGCTCCGACGGCGGTTGGTGGATTCTTCAAGTCCAAACTACAAAGATGGGACGTGTTTATCTCTTTCCGATTCGCGGTAAGCGCTTACTTCTCACGCTAAACTACGTCTGAATTCATCCACCCACTTCCGTGGGTAGGACTTTGGATTTTTGGTACAAGCTATTTCTGAAAAATTTCTGAACTCTATCCAATGACTAATTATTTAGCCTCATTTACTCCGTAATATTTCTCCCCCCACTGAGAAGCCCAAATCGACGGAATTGCGCAGAACCGCGAAATACAGCGGATTTCTGACGCGATGGATACCATTCAAGACAGTTTGTAGTCCAGCTTAAGTGTGGCTGTCAAAGTCACTTAGCCATTCTTTCCGAGATCCTCGACCACTGTGCACAGTTTTTGCGATAGAGAACCTTGAAATATTCAAGATCTGAGAATTGAGAAACATCCAACAGTCTGATGCCAAACCAGAATCTTTCGTCGTGGACGTCAGACTCGGAATCCCCGGGGCCTAATGTGATCGTCAACACAACGAGAATCACTGTACCGCCAGAAAATCGCGGAGAGTTCTTTCAGACAATCCGACCGCTGCTTGATCCGATCAGGAATGAAAAAGGCTGTCTGGGTTATCGCTTCTACGTTGATGTTACTGATGAGAACTCGACGGTCCTTATCGGCGAATGGGAATCACAGGAAGATTGGGCTAATCATCTGCATTCCCGGGACTTCGCTGTCTTGCTGGGAGCCATAACGATTCTTAGTAGTCCCTTGAGTATCGATTTCAAGTTGCTGTCTTCAGTCTCCCCGGACGAAGCATCGCAACGACCGTTGTCAGTTTAGGCCGGCGCAAAGTTCCGACCCGACCACCAGCAAAACTGACCCGAACAAACCCCTGAACTTATGCTAGCTGTTTCCCCCAGACTGTTGCCAACGCTGAGCCCTTTGGCGAAGCGCGCGCCTGCCGAGGGAGGAACCGATCTTTTCCTCCAGCGCATGGTTGAAGCGTGCGCTTCCGAGTTGGCTGTCCTTGATGAATCAGGAAAGGTCCTACACGCGAGCAAGGCCTGGTTGCTGTCGAGCCAGCAAAATGCTGTGCCGGCGAGCGTATCCGGAGCAATGGGTAAGAGCCCTGACCTGCCGCAATCAAATGGACCAGCACTTCATTCTGAGATGGGGGCTCTGGCGGCCGACATTCAACGGATCCTCGATCATCATGAACGGGAGTTCCACGGTGAGTTCTCGTGTAACGGAACTCATGGCACGCGCTGGTTCCTTGTACATGCTGCCCGGCTCGAGGTTCCCGAATCTGCAAGCTTCCGCGTACTGGTGACTCGGGAAGACATCACTCGCCGGCGGCAAGCAGAGGAGGAACTTCGTACCCTCGGAGGTCGCCTCATAAAAGCGCAAGAGGATGAGCGCAGCCGGATTGCGAGAGAGCTTCATGACGACCTCAGTCAGCAATTGGCGATCTTGGGCATCGAGCTGGATCAACTGCGTCAGCGGCTTTCACCCAGGCAAGCAGATCTGACGCCATCGCTGGAACGCCTCTGGGATAGATCGCAGGAAATCTCCACCGCCATTCACCGGCTCTCGTATCAGTTACATCCTGCAAAGCTAGACCAACTGGGTCTGGCGACTGCAGTGAAGAGTCTCTGTCAAGAGTTAGCTCAGCTCGGCACTGTCGAGATCTTGTTCGAGCACGATGGCTTTCCTGACGATGTCCCGAAGGAAATCACACTTCACCTGTTTCGCATCGCTCAGGAATCCCTGCGCAACGTAATCAAACACAGTAAGGCAAAGACCGCCAGGGTTCTGCTTCGCGCGACACCAAAAGTCCTGCACCTTCGGATCACGGACGACGGTTGCGGGTTTGACTCGGACTCTGCGGAAATTTCAAGGGGGCTTGGTTTCATCAGCATGAGAGAGAGACTGCGACTTATCGGCGGCGAGATATCGATTCGCTCGCGCCGGGGCCAGGGAACTCAGATTGACGTCTGGATTCCGCTTAGCCAGTTGCTGAGTTGCAATCAGTAGCGCAGATGTTGCGCCCGTCTCGAGTGCCAGTTTAGTTCCACGGAGGATTTATGAAACGCACCCGCATCATATTGGCAGACGATCATGTCATGCTCCTGGACGCGATCAAGAATCTGCTCGAAGCCGAGTTTGAGATAGTCGGAACATTTCACGACGGCACCTCGCTGGTTAATGGCGCGGCTGATCTAAACCCCGACGTGGTTGTGCTCGATATCGGCATGCCGAAGATGAATGGGTTGAGTGCCGGGCAGCGACTGAAACAACTCTGTCCCAGCGTCAAGCTGGTCTATTTGACGATGAACCTCGATCAGGACTTGGCAGCCGAGGCGTTTCGTCTTGGAGCGTCGGCTTATGTCGTCAAAAAC
>JANNON010000886.1:0-1679 GCA_031399105.1 Blastocatellia bacterium
CTGTCGACCGTTCTCAACCCGATATCTTTTTCGGTAGCGCATGATGGCTGTTCGACCGCCATCCTGAAAGATGATTTCCGGCTCTTCTGCGCGAATGTCGATGACGCTCGCCGCGGCAAAGACCCGCGCCTTTTCTTCACGCACAAAAGCGCGCGAAGTGTTACGAGTTAGATAGTAAGCCTTCAACCGTGGCACGTAGAACGACATCTGTTTGCTGATGTCGCGATTATTTGTTGCGGCTATCCATTCGTTCAGCGAGTTGCGCAACACGTCTGCTGCAAATGGATCTCTTCCGACAGATGAAGACGCGGGCTTCGTCGTCGTGGTCGGATTCGTAGTGGCGGCCGCAGATGAAGTGGCCACTTGTGTCTCAGCATAAAGTTCCCAGCGCGCGACGGGAGAGACTTTGTTGTAGACAGTGCGAATGATTAACGGCTGGTTCAGAGCGTCCGCCTCTATGCGCCGCACCACGCGGAGCTGTTTGCCGTTTTCGATAGATTCGAATACGACTGTGAAGTTGTCTTCGGCGCGGCCGCGAGAAGTGAAAACGAGGCGTTCATTCCCGGCATTACTCTCAACAGAAAACCGCACACGAACGAGATATCCGTCCGGAGTGCGCGTATTCCGCGCGACGCCGTCAGCTACGAACGTCATTCGCGGAGCGCGCGACGAACCCAGGCTGATGCGCGTGCCTTCCTGTTCTATGGCGAGCAGATCAGGAGGGGTTAACTTTACGGCCAGGTCTATGAAGAAGCGTTGTTGCTCGGCAAAAGGAACATTGCTGGAAGCGTCAGCTACGACCGAATAGAGTTTGTCACTTGCAGGAATATCGATTCGATAGACGCCGGTGAGTGATGACGGCGCGGCCGAGCGAGTTTGCGGAACCGGTTGCGGCATCATTTGCCGCGGACAGGTGACCAGGTCTAAGCAGATCAGCAAAATGAGTGAAAGCAACACAACCTCCCCTTGATCGCTGTGGAGATATTTTGGCGTAAGGATACGCTAAACCCAAACAGCAGCACAGTGGCGGATCAGCTCAAAGTGCCGGCGTCTTTTCTGAATACCCGAAACAGACTTCCCCGAGATTAGTCTTCCAGCAGCTTTCCCCGACCACAATCTCTGACCGCCGAGGGCGCTGTAGAACGCGAAGGCTGCCAGTGCGGTTGAATTGCTGGGGTGTCCCTCCGTGGGCACCGCTGTTGGATGCGAATGATCCTACCAGGACGAGATCTTAAAGAAGGGGTGCCCACGGAGGGGACACCCCTACAATCTTGCGAAGATACCTCGTTAAACCGAGCGTTCACTCTTCCAGCAGTTTTCCTGACAACAGTTTCTGACCGCCGAGGGAGCTGTAGAACGCGAAGGCGGCGAGGGCGACGCAGATCGCGAGGGCGATGGTGAACGAGGAGGCGTACCACGCTGTGAGATCTGACGTGAGCGGGAAGAAGACACCGAGATGCGAGAAGAAGAGCGAAGCACTCAAAGCGAGCAGACCATATCGCTTAAGAGCGAAGAGACTGAGGAACGAAGAGGCGGCGATGAAGGGCAGCATAATCAACGCCGACTTTGAGACCAAGGTTGTCAGCAGCGTAATCAGCACCCACAGCGCAATGAAAGCCAGCTGCTCACGACGCAGCAGTGCGACAAATAGAAGCAACATGAACACAGTTATAAACGAG
>JANNON010000938.1:0-8031 GCA_031399105.1 Blastocatellia bacterium
GTTAATTCTCCATGGGAGAACTGAGATAAAGGCAAGGGCACCGGTCTCGGGGGAGGTCGGTGCCCTCTCTTTTTCTCCGAACAGGTAACTAGGGCCTGAGTCCTAAGTACTGAGTCCTAAGTACTGAGTCCTAAGTACTGAGTCCTAAGTACTGAGTCCTAAGTACTGAGTCCTAAGTACTGAGTCCTAAGTACTGAGTCCTGAGTACTGAGTTCCGCGAGCTTCTCTTGATTCTTTCTATCTCTGACCTCTGACCTCTGATCCCTGACCTCTGACCTCTGACCTCTGTATTTCTTCTGACTCCTGTTTTCTGTATTCTGTCTTCTGTCTTCAGGGTTTCATCCCCGTCCATCTACTCTGCAAATTGAAAGGTCGTCAGCATGCGCCGTTCTTTCACTCTCCTGCTCGCCGCTCTGCTCTCCTTTGCCACATTGTCTTTACCAACAGCAAAGGGCCAAACCTTTCGTCCCGTCGTCCGTGGTAAACGCGGGGTCATCGCCGGTGGCCATCCACTTTCAGTGGAAGCCGGCATGCGTGTTTTGCAGAACGGTGGGAATGCAGTTGATGCCGGAGTGGCGACGATCCTGGCCGCGTCAGTGATCGAGTTTTCGCACTTCTCATTCGGAGGCGAAGTTCCAATACTCATCAAGTTGAAGAATGGTGAAGTGGCTGTAGTTGAAGGCATGGGGACAGCGCCAGCCAAAGCCACGAGAGAATTCTTCGTCAATCGAAAGGTCGCAGAAGGCGCTGCCTCGGCAACGATGGCCGGAGCGCAGTCAGGCGCTATTCCCTCCACGGGCCCATTGGCGGCGACAGTGCCCGCTGTCCTCGATGCTTGTATCGTGGCCCTTGACCGGTTTGGCACGAAATCCCTGGCCGAGGTCATGCAACCGGCGATCGAACTCGCCGATGGATTTCCGATTGATGAACTACGCGTGGATTACATCAAGACGCGGTCGCGAGTGTTTTCTCAGTGGGCGGATGCGAAACGTGTTTTTCTTCCGAATGGATCGGTGCCCACCGTCGGCGATATCTTTGTGCAAGCCGACCTCGCGCGAACCCTGCGAGCCATCGTCAATGCCGAGCAGAAGTCCGCTAAACGCGGGCGTCATGCAGGTTTGATGGCCGCCCGCGACTATTTTTATAAAGGCGAGTTGTCACAACGCATCGGCGATTACATGCAAAGCAATGGTGGGCTGTTGTCCAGCGCCGATATGGCGAGCTTCAAAGCGAAAGTAGGAACGCCGGTCAAAACGGAATTCGGCGGCTACGAAGTTTATAAGGCGGGTTTTTGGACTCAAGGCCCTGCGATGATCGAGACGCTGAACCTGCTGGAAGGGTTTGACCTGAAATCAATGGGCCATAATTCGGCAGATTATGTTCACACTATCGCCGAGGCTCTCAAACTCGGACTTGCGGATCGCGATCGTTATTATGGCGACCCTGATTTCGTAGAAGTTCCGACCAAGCAACTGCTTTCAAAAGAGTACGCCGCACTTCGGAGACCACTGATTGATAAGGAACGAGCTTCGCTTGCCCAGCAACCGGGCGACCCAACAAACATGAAGCCAGTCCTTGCGTCAGTCGCCATTCAAAGCCGCGCGTCTGCCGTGCCTGAGATACACCGAGCCAACGACACTACCTGTGTAAATGTTATCGATAAAGACGGAAACCTATTCAGTGCCACGCCGAGCGGCGCCTGGTTGCCGGCAGTAGTAGCGGGTGACACCGGCGTTTTAATGGGCCAGCGACTGCAATCGGCATTGACCGATCCGACGAGTCCGAATGTCGTTGCCCCGCGAAAGCGGCCGCGCATTACTCTTACGCCTACACTCGTGCTCAAAGGTGGGAAGCCGTTCATGGTTCTCAGCACACCCGGCGGTGATAATCAGGATCAGGCCTTGTTGCAAGTCTTGCTGAACATCATCCAATTTGGCATGAGCCCGCAGGAAGCTGTGGAGGCGCCGAGATTTGATACTCAGCATTACGTCAGTTCGTTTGACGATCACGAATTTCTGGCAGGCTCTCTGAACCTCGAATCTCGCATCGATGAGACAACAGTCGAGCAACTAAAGACGCGCGGTCACAAGGTCAAGGTCCAAACTGCCTGGGGAACGTTGTCGGCTCCGACGGTCATAGTCTACAACCCGGAGAATGGAGTTTCGTCAGCAGGCGCCGATCCGCGTCGTGGCAGATACGCAGTCGCGTGGTGACGCGAAGAATGAAAAGCTATCCACAAATTAAGGAGACTTCGCTGGGTGACATGAAGTCAGTACCGTCACGCAGTAGCGTCGCGTCAACGATCTCACTACTCATCCTTTTCTGCTATCGAACGTTGACCCGACGCTACTGCGTGACGGTACTGACTTCATGCCAAGCGAACACTTTTGGCTGCGGCCCAAGCCGCGCTATGTAAACTGTGGATAGCTCCCTTTTCTCATCGAATCGAATCAAAATATTAATACCGTGGACCGCGGTGCTTTTCGTTTTGTGCGGAACGGCTCTGCAACTGCGGAATCAGGGCCGCTTGTGGGTATGTGACTGCGGGAGCTTTCGTTTTTG
Organism: Blastocatellia bacterium; assembly: GCA_031399105.1. Classification (GTDB taxonomy): domain Bacteria; phylum Acidobacteriota; class Blastocatellia; order Pyrinomonadales; family Pyrinomonadaceae; genus PSRF01. The sequence continues at coordinate 2,563 of JANNON010000938.1, forward strand.
GTTGGGCGCATCCTGGAGTCCCGAGACTTCGCAACAGCTATTCGATCCCTACAGTTTCACGCATGTCCTTCACGGTTTGGCGCTCTACGGCCTCTTGGCCTGGGGAGCATCCAAGTTTGCGTTAAGGTGGCGTTTCTTTTTGGCAATTCTCATTGAGTCGCTGTGGGAAATAATCGAGAACACTAGTTTGGTCATTCAGCGTTATCGGGATATGACCGCTGCGCTCGGTTATCAGGGTGATACGATCGTCAATTCGCTTGGAGATATTTTGGCGTGTGGAGTCGGTTACTGGTTGGCGTCGGCGCTTGGATGGCGGCGTTCATTGGTTCTCTTTATCGTGATCGAAGCCACGTTACTGATCGTGATCAGGGACAGCCTGGTCCTAAACATCATGATGCTGATCTTTCGGCTCGATGGAATTAAAGCGTGGCAGGGTTCGCCGTAGTCAGTTGTCCGTAGTCAGTTGTCCGTTGCGGTCTTTGGTCTTTGGTCTTTGACCTGTTTGGGTAGTTGACTGATCCAGCGAAACCTAAAACGTCCCCACAGTAGTCAAAGAACAAAGACCAAAGGCCCAAGACCGCAACGCACAACTGACCACGGACAACTGACCAATTCGGTGATTTTGTCTGAGCGTTACTCTTCCTGTAGTCTTCCACCGTCAGAAAATCAATAACCTGTCTCAGGAGGCCTTTTGTAATGACACGAACCCGTTTTCTATCAACCCTCGTTTTGTCCGCACTTCTATCGGCGACATTTAACTTGTCTGCCAGTGCAAACGCGCCAGGCATCGGAATCAAGGAGTATGACGATTTTCACGATGTGCTGCATCCCCTTGAGCATGAAGCCATGCCCAAGAAAGACTACGAACAGATAAGAGGTCAGGCAGCAGAGCTTGTGAAGAGAGGGTTTGCCATCGTCAAGCTCGACGTGCCTACCAGCCAACAGCCGGAAAACGTTGAGGATTTCAAACGAGAACTGGAAAAGTTTCAAGCAAGTTTGAAGACCTTTGCCGTGGCCGCCGATAAGGGAACGAACCAGCAACTGACCGAGACCTTCGCAACGGTGCATGACTCGTATGAAACGCTCGCGGGTATGCTCCGTAAAAAGTACGCCCGCCCGGCGGATGAATAGGCGAGCTTTCATCAAACAGGTGCGAACGTGGCAAGCCGTTCCCGTCGAGCTGGCTCTTAATGAAAATCCGGTTCTGGCTCGACACGTCGATGAAAGCGGCAAGACCCCACTGCATCACTGCGCCGGAATTGACGGCGCAGAAGCGAGCCTTCCAATCGCGAACTCATTGCTCACCGCACGTGCTCTCCTCCGTGCGGGAGCCGACGTTAACGCGGTTCGACTGATCATTGATGAAGGCGAGGAGTTTCTTGCGCGACCGCTTTGGTATGCGGTTGCTTGGGGCCGTAACTTCGAACTCGCGAAGTTGCTGCTCGAAAACGGCGCCGAGCCGGTCGGCTGCATGTGGGCGGCGTGTTGGGCGCAGGATACAAGAATGGCGGAGCTGCTTCGCAGTCACGGAGCCGCGGTCGATCCGGTCTTTCACGGAGAGACGCCGTTGCTCCAGATCGTAAAAGCCAAACGCTTCCGACTCTTGAAATGGCTGATTGACAGCGGCGCAGACGTAAACTTCCAGGATGAGCAGGGATTTGCCGCGCTTCATTACGCGGTGAAGCGAAATCACAACCTGACTCAGATTGACGAACTACTCCGCTACGGCGCCAAGCCGACCTTGGAAGCGCGCGACGGGGTTACGCCGCTTTCACTGGCCCGCCGTTTGGGAAAAACGAAACTGGTCAAGCTGTTGGAGGAGTTCGGTAACTGATTTTTGTTTATGGGCAACGCGGCTTGCGCAAAAACTCCTAGACAACAATCCGCGCTGGCTATTCTTGGGGCGGTACGCAGCGAGGCAATCAGAACCGCAAGCGATAGCGACCGGGCCGACACGAGAGAACCTGTTTTGAAAAATTCTTTACTGCTTGTGCGCCAGGGACGCACTTCTTCGCTATCAGCCCGGTCGTTATCGCTTGCGGTCTGATTCCTTCCGCCTTCATCCTTATTCCTTAAAGGGGCTCTTCCAATGTCCAACTCCCCTTCCCTATTCCGAATCATCCTGCAAGTCCCGGATCTCGATCAGGCCAGCGCGTTCTATGCGAAGCTGCTAGGGGATGGTGGGCGAAGAATTCCGCGGGCTTCCCGTTATTATTTTGATTGTGGACCAGTGATCCTGGCGCTTGTCGATCCTACGGTTGGCGGAGAGCCGGCAAAACCATTGCCCGACTACATCTATTTCTCGGTGGGCGATCTCGCAGCGATCCACGTGCGCGCGGGCGACCTCAACTGTCTGGCAACGGAAGACGTACATGGCGCAAGTGCCGGAGAAATCACAGTGCGTCCGTGGGGTGAGCGCTCATTCTATGTACGCGACCCATGGGGAAACGGCCTGTGCTTCGTAGCTGAAGCAACGCTGTTCACAGGTAGGTGAGCCACTCGATCCGGAAACCAGCAACTAGCTACCCAGATTTGGATTAGTAACGAAGACCCTCCTTGGTAGTAAACTCTGAATCTACCCCCAACGATTTTCATCGGCGTTAATTCAAGTGGTCAACTTGTAAGGGAGGATCGCACACATGCTTTGGAAGGGTCGAAGAGAAAGTTCGAACTTAGAAGATCGTCGGGGGATGACGGGCGGCAAGCTGGCTGTCGGCGGCGGGCTGGGCGGCATTGTTCTGCTGGTCATAACGCTCCTGCTCGGCGGTGATCCCAGTCAAGTGCTGGAGCAGTTACCGTCCAGTCAGACGAATCCAGGGACGCAGTCTTCGCGTCCAGTCAATCCTCAGGAAGAGGAATTGCGAAAGTTCGTCGGGGTGGTTCTGGCTGAAACCGAGGATGTCTGGAACGACATCTTCCGGCAATTGGGACGCCAATATCGCGAGCCCAATCTTGTTCTGTTTAGCGACCGGGTCCAATCGGCGTGTGGAGTTGCCGGCGCCGCGGTTGGTCCCTTTTACTGTCCTGCGGATGAGAAGGTGTACATCGACCTCACTTTCTTCCGAGAATTAAAAACTCGTTTTGGCGCTCCCGGTGACTTTGCGCAGGCGTATGTAATCGCACATGAAGTTGGTCACCATGTGCAGCAGCTGGTGGGAACTTCAGACCGCGTCAATGCGATGCGTTCCCGCATGAGCGAAGCACAGGGCAATCAATTATCGGTACGGCTCGAATTGCAGGCTGATTTTCTCGCGGGTGTGTGGGCCCATCACGCTCAGAAACGCGGACTGCTCGAAGCGGGTGACGTTGAAGAGGCTTTGAATGCGGCCAGCGCCATTGGCGACGATCGCATGCAGCGACAAAGCCAGGGCTATGTAGTTCCTGACTCGTTTACGCACGGCAGCTCGGAACAACGAATTCGTTGGTTTCGTAAGGGACTTGAAACTGGTGACATTCGGCAGGGCGACACATTCAATGCGGGAGATCTTTAGAGCGCTTTTGATTTAGACCTAACCCCCCAAACAAAGGCGGTGACTTTGATGGCGACTTATCTGGAAGTAGCTGGGACTTCGGAAGTTGCGGCCGAGCGCTGTCTAAACTGCAACGAAGTTCTGGCCGGAAAATATTGCCACGCGTGTGGTCAGAAGAGACTGCAGCGGCACGAGTTTGCGATCAAACACTTCTTTGGACACCTGGTTCACGAGTTCACGCACCTCGACTCAAACAAAATTCTTCGGACGCTTTTCGCATTGCTGTTTAGGCCCGGTCTCCTAACATCCGAATACCTCGCCGGCCGAAAAAGCAGCTACATAAATCCGATTCGGATCTACCTCACCTTCAGCGCGCTTTACTTTCTTTTTGCTTATAGCACCCTGTCAGCCGTTCGGGGCGGGGCGGCAAGGACGGCGAGAAGTTCGGCCACAATTGCGCTGGCCCGCCAAAGGGGTGTCGAGCCGCGGGTGCTCGCCGATAAGATTTTTCAGAAGGCTGAAAAAATTGTGGTCAGTCTGAGGTTCGGCAGTGTATTGATCTCGGGGCTGTTCCTGTCCGCCCTCTATCTCGGAATGCGCAAGTACTACGTCGAGCATTTGATCTTCTCGCTGCACTACTATTCTTTTGACTTCTTATGCAAGAGTTTCTTTGCGCTGATGTTCCTCGTGGCTGCGGCTGTTGGCGTAAAGCTGCCCGAGTCGGTCTTGAATTTTTTTTACCCGGTTGGGCTGATCTACCTCGTCTTTGCGTTGCGGCGGGTATATCAACAGAGCTGGGCCAAATCGGGCCTGAAGGCACTTCTCTTGTTCATTTGTGAAACGCTGCTGTTTATGGCCCTGAACGTTGCTGGCTTTTTCGCGGCATTCGGCCTTGTTTGACAGTCAATCCAAGCTCGCTCGCGGGAGTAACAACATGATTTCTTTTCGAGCAATCAGTACTGGATCACTCGTTGGGTTGCTTCTGCTGACGGTCTTGACGAATGGTTTGTGGTTTCAGCTCAAGCCAGTGATGAGCGCCAGTGAATTTCCTGCGGGGAATTCGAACGCGGGCGAACTCAGCAATCCCGGTCCTGTGATACCTGATCCATTGGGTAGCACTTCGACTTACTACGCCGTTCGGCGCGACTTGAGACGCTGTGCCTCACCGCTTTGTGGTGGCTATTTCGTCTCGAGAGTGAACCAGGCACTCACACGTTGCGCCAATCGGAAGTATCAGGCCCAGTGTTATGTCGCGGAGATCGACTGGAATGGACAGGCTGCAGTTGAAGCGGGAAACGGTCCCGAGAATAGCAGAGCGTTGCTGCGTGGTGATTTGGTCGACAAGACTTTTCAACCGTTCGGTAAGCTTGGAGTACTACGAGTCAGAGAGTCGTGGTCGGCTGCGAACGATAAGCCGGCGAACGCCAGCTTCTATCGCGTGCGAGATCTGGGTGTTCGTTGCATCACTCATCCTTGTTTAACTCATCACGCCGCGAAACTAAATACCAGCGTGCAGCGAAAACTCGCGGGTGTAGATCTTAACGCGACGGGCGCACCAGATGATTGGCTTAGTCGCGCTTTCACCGAGATGACAAGTCCCGCCGGAGTCGTCGTTGCCGGCTCTGAGATCGCGGTTAAAGGACCAGCTGGAAGAGCATTTACCTTGAAAGCGAGTCAGCTTTACTTGCGTCCTAATGCCGCCACCGCAAATAAGGAAAGCAGCTCCAAGGGCTGCATAAGGACGGGCTGTTCAGGGATAGTCTGCGCGGACCAGGAGATGATGAGCACGTGTGAATGGAAAGATGAATACGAGTGCTACAAGACCGCGAGATGCGAGCGTCAGCAAGACGGTAAATGTGGATGGACAAAAACGACGGAGCTGACGGAATGCATTGCGTCCAAGCGGCGTCCTTGAGACACGATAGATTGAGCCAGGCGTTTTGAGTTCAGCGTTGCGGATTAAAGTTAGAAACCATTTCAATGGTAACAATATACTTGG
>JANNON010000002.1:0-2554 GCA_031399105.1 Blastocatellia bacterium
CCGTCGGGTCATGACGCGGAATCATAACATTGTAGGGGCGTCCCTCCGCGGGCGCCCCTCGTTGTCCTGCACATCCCTAACGAAGCGAGGGGCGCCCACCGAGGGGTAGTGATGCAGTTTGAGGTCTGTAAATGAATGCGGCGTAAAGGTCATGAGGTCAGTAGCACCGCGCGGTAGCGGGTGGGACGGACCAATATGCTTTGGGGTTTTATGCTCGACTCAGCACAACACCCCACCCGCTACCGCGCGGTACTGACCTCATGACACCCGATCGAATCGCGAACGAGCAACTGCATCACTACCCACCGAGGGACGCCCCTACAATCAAGTCTCAATTAATGCAATAATGCGCTCGCTTTCCCACAGAAAAATTTATCAACAGCGGAGAAGACTAATGAAGCGTTTTGTCATCTCGGTGACTACTCTTTTGCTGGCGCTCTCGTCGTTCGTGAGCGCGCAGGATACCCGTCGTTTTACCGTCGAGGAATTAATGAAGGTACGGCGGGTCTCGGATCCACGATTGTCGCCTGATGGGCGTCGCGTGGCCTTCGTCATTGGCGATGTGAATTTCGATGGCAATCGTGTCGTCAATCACATTTACGTCATGCGCATCGCGGGCGGTGAACTGAAGCAGTTGACCTCAGGCGATCGCTCGGCTACCTCGCCTCGTTGGTCGCCGGATGGGAAGAAGATTGCTTACATCTCTGGCGAACAGCTTTGGAAGATGGATGACGAAGGAGACGACAAGGAACAGGTGACGAAGATTTCGACTGGCGCCGCCGGGCCGCTGTGGTCACCAGACGGCAAATGGTTGGCCTTCACTTCCGAGGTCTATCCCGAATGTCAAAACGACGACTGCAACAAACAGAAAGATGAAGCCGCGGATAAGAGCAAAGTCAAGGCGCGTGTCACCGAACGCCTGCTCTTTCGACATTGGGACGAGTGGCGCGATCGCAAGCGGACTCACGTTTTCGTCGTCGCTGCAAACGGAGGTCAAGCTCGCGATCTAACGCCAGGTGATTTTGACTCGCCGCCTTACGCTGCCGCTTCGCCAGCTGAATATGCTTTCTCGCCAGACGGCAAAGAGCTCGCTTATCTCCGCAACCCGGACAAAGTGGAAGCGCTCTCGACGAACAGCGACGTTTTCGTGGTCTCGCTATCGGGTGGCAATGCAAAGAACATCACAGCTCCGAATAGAGGTTATGACGTTGGGCCACTTTACACGGCGGACGGCAAGTGGATTCTCTTCCGCTCGCAAGCTCGCGCGGGATTCGAGGCCGATCGCTGGCGGCTGATGGCTTACAACCGCGAAACCGGAAGAAGCGTTGAGTTATTGAAGGGCCTCGATGCAAATGTGGAAGAGGTGGTGCTGTCTCCCGATGGCAGCTCGGTCTATCTGATCACCGGCGAACGCGGCCGACATCCGATCTATAAGGCTCCGCTAACGGGTGGCACTCCGACCAAAGTTGTTGACAACGTCTTTGCGACAAACCTACAGATCACGCCCGATGGCAGCACCTTGGTCTTTGCCAACAGCTCGCTCGCGATGCCGGTTGAGATCTATCGCGCGAATGCCGACGGCACGAACGTGAGCGCCGTGACTTCCATCAACCGGGCCCATATGGCGCGCGTGAATCTGCGCGAAGCTGAAGAGGTCGAGTGGACCGGTGCGCTCAATAAAAAGGTCCACGGCTTTCTACTCAAACCGGCGAACTTTGACGCCGCCAGAAAGTATCCGTTGGTGGTCCTTATTCACGGCGGGCCTCAAAGCGCCTGGAATAACAACTGGGGCTATCGCTGGAACCCGCAGATTTGGACGGAGGCCGGTTACGTGGTTTTCATGCCGAACCCGCGCGGCTCCTTAGGATACGGCCAGCAGTTTGTCGATGAGATCAGCGCGGACTGGGGCGGCAAGGTATTTATTGATCTGAAGAATGGCATCGCCGACATGCTGCGCCGCAATCCTTACATTGATCGCAATCGCATCGGCGGCGCGGGCGCTTCCTATGGCGGCTACATGGTTGATTGGATCCTCGGTCACAACAACGACCCGCGTTTCCGTTTCAAAGCGCTGGTTTCACATGCTGGGGTTTACAACCTGACGAGCATGTATGGAGCTACCGAAGAGCTGTGGTTTCCGGAATGGGACTTCAAGGGAACGCCCTGGACCAATCCCGCGATGTATCAGCGCTGGTCGCCGCATATGTTTGTCAATAACTTCAACACGCCGACGCTGGTGACTGCAGGTGAACTCGACTACCGCGTGCCTTATGGAGAGAGTTTGCAGTTGTACACGGCGCTGCAGCGAAAAGGTGTGAAGTCAAAGCTGTTGCTGTTTCCGGATGAGGGGCACTGGATTTTAAAGCCGCAGAATTCGGAGTTGTGGTATCGGACTGTGCTTGACTGGTTTGAGAAGAATTTGAAGTAGGAAGCCCAGGAACCGGGCCGATGTAAAGAGGTCAGTACCGAAACGCAGTAGCGTCGGGTCGGCGATTCACCACCACTTAGCATTGGTTGTTACCCACTGTTGACCCGACGCTACCGCGTTTCGGAC
>JANNON010000041.1:0-2180 GCA_031399105.1 Blastocatellia bacterium
CTCCCTTTCTATTGGTGAGATTTGTTTCCAGGTGAAGCTGGAATGCTTGCGAGTATGGATTAGCGAAAAAGCAGACGCAACCGCTTCGCGGTAGGATTCCTCTTTCCGATTCGTTACCCAACGTAGCGGTTGAAAACACAACGCGACTCGTTCGCACGGGCTACTGCGCGGAATTACGACCTAACTCACGTTCACAACCAACCCCTCGCGCGCGACTCTCCAATCCAACACTTCGACGCCGTGCTCCGACCCTAGCGTGCTTTCAACCTCCTGCTTGCGGCCTTCTGCACAAAGAAAAGCAATGCAACCCCCACCACCGGCGCCGCAAATCTTCGCTGCCTCTGCGCCATTCGCAAGCGCCTTTTCCACCAAACGATCCATTTGCGGTGTAGCAACTGCCGGCGCCAATCGCTTTCGGTTTGGATAACCGGCACGCATCGTGTCGCTTACGCGCTGCCAATCATCGGCGAGCAATGCCGCGCGCATGTTCAATGCTGAATCACGTATTCCCTCGAACAGTTGGAACAACTCCGGATCGCCGTCGATGTGGCGCTTCATGATGTCCCAATTGTTCGTGCCCGAAAGCCGCGGCTCGCCGGTGTAACAGATGACTAGCCGCTCTTCCAACTTGCTCTCATCAATCTGTAGCGCCTCACGCTCAATCCCGTTCGGCCGAAAGTGAATACAAGACGTTGAGCCATAGAACGCGGGATAGTAATCCTGAAAACCAGCCGGCACACGAATCACAGTCGTCTCAATATTCGCGACGATGGTGATGAACTTACTTTCCGGATAACGGTTGCCCACCAGGCGATTCAACGCGCCAATGCAAGCGACTGCCAACGCGGACGAACCGCCGAGCCCGGCCCCAGCGGGAGCTTCGCTATTTGCTACCAGGTGAAATCCGGTCGTGGGTTTGAAGAAGTGAACGAGCTTTGAAATCAGTTCGAGACGTTCCTCGCGTGCGAGGTCCTCGATCGCCGCGAGCGTCGTCTCAAATGCGACTTTGCGATCGCGCGACTCGAGAATGATGCGTCCGTCGTCGCGAGTCTCAATGCGGCAATGCGCGCGCAGCGAGATTGCAAAATTTACCGTGGTGGCTCGGGGATGAAAGAGATAAAGGGGCCAGATATCGATGGTGCCGCCGGCCAGATCGACGCGAGTGGGGGCTGAAGATTCGATGATCATCAAAGTTTCGGGATTCGAGTTTCGGGATTCGGGATTCGAGTTTCTAGTTTCGAGTTTCTAGTTTCGAGTTTTCAAGTTCTTGAATGGTAACGATCGAGTTGGGCCATGGAACTCAGCACTCAGCACTCAGCACTCAGCACTCAGCACTCAGTACTAACTCCAAACTCTAAACTCGAAACTTCCTTAGCGCTCCAGACTTCAGTACCTTTTCTTTTTCGCTTCGGCTCGCTTTCGCTCTTTACGACGACGTTCGGGTGTAAAGGGAATATGTTCCTGAAACTCATGCCGTAAATCCTGAAACTTCTCCTGCGCGGCGTGCTCCAGCTCCTGCAGTCTTTCCGGATCGGCTTCCTCAACCTTCTTCGAAAGCCAAAACCGCTCGATGAGGTAGAAGGCGACGATGCCTACCACTACGATCGCCAGCAACACTTTACCAAGCCGCTGGAAGTCTCCGAGCAAGCCCATCACCGCGCCACTGAAAAAATAGCCGGCGCCGCTGAGAACAAAGACCCATAGAAAACAACTGCCTAGCGACAACAGAAAAAACCGCGGGTAAGGCATCTTCCCGACGCCATAGAAAACACAGGAGGCCCAGCGCAGTCCGTAAATATATTTCGACAGGAACATTGAGAGCGGCCCGAACTTCCTGGTAAGGCGCTCGATGCGCGGTTTGGCCGCACGATAAAAACGCGACTCTCTTACGCCTTTACGAAAACCGCGCCCTAAGAAGTAAGCCGCGTTGTCACTGGCGATGCCGCCTAGAGTGCCCCACAGCAATACTCGGGCAAAACTGTACTCTCCAAAAAAATGGCTGTGCGCCAGGACCCCGGCAATCAAAAGAGTAATATCGCCCTCGAGCATGGCGAGGACGAAAACGGCGTACACTCCGTACTGACCTATGAGGTCGTAGAGAAAATCCAGATGCATGTGAGATCTAGAAGACAGTAGGCGGTAAGAAGAAGGCCGCAACCACTACTATGAGTGCTTTGCCG
>JANNON010000285.1:0-3827 GCA_031399105.1 Blastocatellia bacterium
ACTAGAGACTAGAGACTAGAAACTCTTTATTCGGATAAAAAACTGCTAAACTCCATCCACCCCCGGAAAGCAGTTCAAGCGATGGCGAAACAAAAAGACGAACCAGTCGACAACACAATCTCCGACGAGACGGGGCAATACGATACGCGCTTCATGCTCTGGCGCCGATTCTGCCAACAACACAACATTTCCGTGGAGATCTTGCCGAGCCAGTTAGACGACGAGCAGAAAGAACTTTGGGAAGAGCTAAAGGCGAGTCGCTTGCGCGGGCAGAAATAGCTGAGTACTTTTAAGTTAGATCCCATCCATGCCGCACTCTGTCTGGTTCTGAATTGTGTGCCATTCCTTTTGCCAACTTGCGCTATTTTACGACTTTCGACTTTGTGCGGATAACACGCGCCAGTTCGTCCGCTTCACGAAAAAGCTGCAGCACCTGCCTGCGCAACTCCTGGAGCTGTTCGTACTCCGGCAAGTGCTCAGGAACGGGGTCCTTCGCACCATACACTCTTAGATACGAGGTTATGCGGCTTTCTCTTTCCGCACGGAGGGCCTCCGTAATTGGTAGGGTTTGTAAAAACACTAGCCAGTTCTTATTGCCCTTTTTTGAATTACAAGGCTTACAACAAGGAAGAAGATTGCCAAGCCGGTGACCGTAGCCACTGAACTTCTTATTTTGGACAGTTGCGTGCACGTGATCCCATGTCTCAGCCCGAGCGCCGCAGTAGGCGCACTCTAACTCTGCATCTGGATCTTGGTCTAGGACCATCAAAGCCATGCGCACACTTTGATCATCGAAGGCGTCGCAGGGAGCGATTGAAGCCGCAAATGCATGGCTAATCGTCGTGGTGCGACTCGCTACCATTGAGTACGGTCTTAAGAAGCGGCGAATGTCTTTATAGCGCATCAGGCATTCAGAACCATTATGACGTGTCCTTTTCAGCTTCAGGTCTTCTTGGTTCTCGGTCTAGGGACGGGGCGATGTTCACCCGTTTGATCTCTACGGCTTCGCTTGGGCACTGGGAGTTGCGGGGATCGTTCGCCAACGATCCGATTGAAGACCATCAAGCTACTCTTCAGCGCGTCGATAATATCGTGCTGGTCGCTGTTCAATACTGACTCGAGTATGCGATGCCATTGCTCGTTTGCCGCTACTCTCTTGACTTCGGAACCCTTGGCGAAAATGGACTCAAAATCAGCAGGCCAAATTGCGCGTAGCTTGGCTAGCGCCTCGGCGCTTGGTATGGCTCCCGCCTCGTAGTTCCTTACTGACGCAAGGGACATCCCGATAGCGTCCGCAAGGCGCTGTTGGCTCCATCCGAGACGTTCTCGAAGGTGTTTGACTGCGCTCATAAGCTTCACTTGACAAGTGCTAGCGCTAGGTGCTAGCATTAGCAGCTCGCTGGTTGGATTCGTTAAACGCGATAAGGCTACCACGCTCCCGGCCCTCTGGACAGTGCATGCCCCGGTGTCTGCTAGTTCAATTGCGCCTTGCGTAGCTTCCATCCGGAAGTGGCAAACCAGCCAACCCAGAAATGTAATGCGCGAATTTGCGCGAATATCAAATTCCACCCACCTTGTTACGCTTGAGGGCTTTTTAGTGGGCCGAATCTTTAACTCACGGGGCATAGTGGTTATCGACTATGACCGAATGCAGATCGAGGCGTACTTAGCCCAAGCGCGGACGGCAGGTTGCCGGTGCATTACTGTCAACGTTCCAGAGGGCCAACTGCTTTATATGGGAAACCGAACCGCTGACGCTTTGGCGGCCATTACCAACGATTACTGCGAGGTCTTCTATACGGATTCCACGCTGGTTAAGCGAGTATTGAGGAGGTCTCGATGTAGGAAATCCTAAGAGTTGAAAGAGCGGGGAGGAGCATCCCTATTGCTGGGTGAAGGAGAACGGGATTTTGCTGATGACTATAAAAGACGGCGAGGTCGTATTCCCAAAACTGACTTTCGAGGTAGCGCCGGATGGCTGACAACCTGACGGCGGAACAACGCACCGCCTGTATGCGTGCTGTCCGGAGCCAGAATACTACGCCTGAAATGCGAGTAAGGCAGACGGCTCACTCTTTGGGTTATCGCTATGCGCTTCACCGCAAGGATCTTCTAGGAAAACCTGATCTTGTTTTTGTCTCACGACGCAAAATCGTTTTCGTTCATGGTTGTTTCTGGCACATGCACAAATGCAGCCACGGAAGGATCGCCCCAGTGAGGAACGCGGACTACTGGCACGCTAAAAGGGAACGAAATACTAAACGTGACAAAGTAAATCTTCGAGAGCTTCGTGCCGCTGATTGGAAAATTCTCGTAGTTTGGGAGTGTTGGACCCGCGACAATGCACGGCTACGTAAGCGATTGACCGACTTTCTCGACTGACTGCTTTTCGAGGCGTTTCCCGACAAAACGTCGAATCTAGCAGATCCTAACTAGCCAAAGCGTTTGTTTGAAATTGAGGAACGCATACTCATTCTGCCAGCTTGTACGTTCCGGTGAGAAATGGATTGGTGAGTCGCTCCTTGCCCAGCGTGGTTTCCGGTCCGTGTCCCGAATACACGACTACTTCGTCGCCGAGTGGCAAGAGCTTATTCATAATTGAATCCAGCAACTGTTCGGTCGATCCGCCCGGTAGATCAGTGCGACCAACAGAGCCCGCAAACAGCACGTCCCCCACAAACACTTTCTTCTCGGTCGGCTCAAACAGTACGACGTGCCCAGGCGTGTGGCCGGGAGTGTGAATTACCGTGAACTCCAACTCACCAACACGATAGACTTGACCGTCGGTCCAATACTCATCTACCGCAGGCGGTTCTTCGAAGTCGAGTCCCATGGCGTGCCATTGTGACTTTGGGATCCCGATCCATGCAGGTTGCTCCGGGAGAGCTCGATACATGAACTCATCCGCCAGATGCAGAAGTATTTTTGCTTGAGGTTGGAGCTTCTTCAAAGCGGCGACGCCGCCAACGTGATCGAGGTGTGCATGCGTCAAAGTGATCGCCTGCAACTCGAGACTGTGCTTGTCGAGAGCGGCGACAATTCGTTCAGCCTCGTCGCCCGGATCAATGCAGATCGCACGGCGAGTCTGCTCGCAGCCGAGAATGCGGGTTTGTTGTTGGAAAGCGGTGACGGTGATGGTTTCTATTAGCATGGTCAGTTGTCAGTCGTCCGTATGGTCTTTGGAGTTAGGTCTTTAGTCTTTGACTCGTTGGGTTCGTTGATTGCTTCATAGAAATCTCAGACGGGGCCTCAGAAGTCAAAGTACAAAGACCAAAGTACAAGACCAAGTACAACCACCTAGTAAGAAGCGCCAGGTCCGAAACCAAAAGCGAAACCAAACCGAACAACTGACAACGGACTACTGACAACTGACTATTGAAGAGTATATTTCCTCTTACCCAAAGAACTGCAATGCCTGTAAGTAAATCATCCGCGCCCCTGGCCGAAGTCCTCGATGGCTTGACGGACGAAGCCGCGCCCGAGCTCATTGAATTGCTCGAGCACCAGGCGCTGAAATGCTATGCGTGTGGCCACCGCTGTCTGATCAAGGAAGGCAAGCGCGGTATCTGCAAAGTCCGTTTCAATGAACGAGGCAAATTACGTGTGCCTATGAATTACGTTGCCGCACTCGCCTGCGATCCAACGGAAAAGAAACCGTTCTTTCACGTGCTGCCGGGGTCAGATACATTAACTTTTGGCATGCTCGGATGCGATCTTCATTGTGCTTATTGTCAAAACTGGCTGACGTCGCAAGCATTACGAGATGACACGGCCGGCACAAACCCCACTCTCGTTACTGCGGATCGATTGGTGGCGATGGCCAAAGC
>JANNON010000079.1:0-3843 GCA_031399105.1 Blastocatellia bacterium
CCGTGGGCACCCATCTTACAATCTTTGGTGGGGCCTTTTACTACGGGCGGGGCGCCCACGTAGGCACACCCCTACAAAGTACCAACCGGCTTCGCTATTATTTAGGTTTGTTTTGATCGTTGGTTTGTCTGGCTGCACCGATCGCTGCGGCAACAAAGAGTAATCCCGCCACGGTCAGAATTCCTGCTATCACGATTCTTTCATTGACGTACGCAACGACAGCAAGAACGAAATCAAGAATTGCACCCAACCCGTAGAGCACCCACTTTGGCATCATTACACTCCGTTAGTTAATTTGAACAACCGTTGACTTATCCTACCGTTCGGCTCTGATATTCGTCTACCGGAACTGAAGACTCTAATCCTTTCCCTTTTTGCCGAACGGCAGTAGCTGTGAGATGTCTTTGAGGGCGGTTAACTTGGCACCATAGTGTGGATCAAAACTGGAGAGCAGGCTGAGCGCGGCCCATATGTATGCGCCAACAGTCACATATGTGAGTATGGGATCACTCACAATACGCAGCTGCTTAATGAGCATAAGCACGACCAGGGGAACTGCACCGGAGAGTATTGCGCTAATCACCAACTTCAAACGATTGCGCAGTAATTCGGGACGCGAAAGTTTCTCGGGCTTGACTCGTTCGAAGCTGTCCCAATCGCCCCTCGCTGAATAAAGCAAACAATCGGCGACGCGAGTTTTAAAGCGTTCATAGGTATTGACCTGCGGCGTGAAGATCCATCGGGTGAGCGCGCGCGTGCCTTCGGCCATCTCCTCGGAGCGCTCCTTGATCCAGGAATCGGTTGCATAGTTCCCAGTCCGCAAGCGACCGGGAAGGCTCACCTCCAGGCAGTAAGCGGTATCCTCGAGTTTTCGTATCAGTTGTTGTTTGAATTCGATTTCATTCCAGCGCGCCGCTCCTGATTCTGTTTTTGCAAGAACATCCAGGTAGTTGTCGACCAACACTACGTCCGGATAGAGATTGGTGATGCGTCGGTTAATCATGATCCTTAGAATCGAGGTCACCACCATAAAAGGAAACACTCCGACAATGTAGGCGACAGCGCCGGCGAGTCCGGCAGTGATAATCATATTTGTCGGCGTAAACTTATAGATCACAACCGCGCCAACAAAAGCGCATATCGCTAGCCAGCAGATGATCAGCGGGTTAAGCGAAACAAATCTGTGAGTTCGCCTAGACATCAGTGCCCCCATGACGACTATCGGGACGAACGCGACGAACAGGAAAGCGAGGGCAACAAAAAATCCAGCCAGGTAGAAATCAGACCCATAATTGCCGAAACCCAGATCGGGAACGAAGGCGTCTACTGAAGCAATCTTTGAAGAGCTGACAAGCCAGGGTGCAACGTGCGGGAAAAGGGCCGGGACGGCGAACATTGAAGACATGAGCACTGCAAGGAATGGCACAGTAGTTAGCGTTCTGATCCAGGTTTCGTAGTGGTCCGTTGCCGCCAACTGTATCTCACACCGACGCACCTGCCTCAACACGCTCTGCTTGGTTTGGGGATCGATTGTTTTCAAGTCATGAAATTTCTTAAGTCGCTTTTTCGATGCGGCGCGAATACTCCTTAGACGCCGACTTTGGAGCCTAATCGTAAAAGCGGTAACTTTCCGTGGTTCTTTCTGAGGAGTCATGACGACACGCTAATCGTGGGCTGAACTAGAATTCTAAATATGAGGCTTCTGACCGCGCCGATTCCGAAGCCCGCGCTCCGGTAAGAGAAGCTAGTACCTTTCACAACGAACTGAATCTACCGTGTTTGACCGGTCGCTCGCTCAACGGTCCTAATTGCTTGTGCGAATGCTCAACTTAATGTCGTAGATTTTTGTTGTCCGAGGTTTTCGCGCACAGCCCGGCCGATTGGATACTACCTCTCAAAGTTGCTATTTCCCCACTGCCCTGGGCCCACTCGAGGCAATCAGCAGTTTCCACTTTTCAATCGCCGTGCCCTTCGTATTCAGTCGCGACGTCAAGTAGAAGAGCCGTTGCGTTGCCGCCGCTGTTGGGGCCTGCTCAAATCGCTGCATCAGATAGTATGGCGGAATTGATTGGTAATAGAGCGTTGCGCGGACGGCGAGTTGTGAACGATTCTTTGGCAAAGCTGCCAATGGCACTTGATATCGGACCACGCTGGTGCCGCTGCCGTTCTGGTAGCTCGGATCATTAGCAGCAGTGCCTTCGGGAAAAGTGGAGTGCAGAAACTCGCCCGTCAACGAGGAAGGATCCGGGCCCTTCGCCGTCCATCCTTTTGGCAGCAGTCGATTATCTTTCACCGCAGTGTCGCGGCGGATGAAACTCGTCGTAAAGTTGCCGCTCGCATCCTTCATCAACTCTTCGTAGATCTGGACCTGCTGGGAACTTCTTATCGGTACCACAGCCCCGTAAAAATGCGGCTGAAAAGGGCCCTTCAGACCGCGATTCGTTCCCACATACTCTGATGCGAGCGCATTGCCATCATTGTCGACGATCATTCCCAAGTCGTTGGTTTGGCCTGACGACCAGACGATCTTCGGCTGCTTCGTCACGGGATCGATCTGACTGTTATCAAGCACTACGAACTCGATAAAGGCACGACGGAAACCAACGCCGCTCGGCAAACGATGGCCCGTGAAATTCGTAATCGTTACCTCAGTGGAAAGCTCCTGGCCGGTCATTGTCGGTTTTGAGACTGCGACCGACGCGGTTTCAACCTGAGCGGTTTGCACGAAGTTGAGAATGGCATTCTGCAGATCGTTGTTTAGCGTGCTCATGAAGTCGCTTTTCCGCACGCCCAGGATGTCGTTTGAGTAGTTTGGCGGTTTGCTGTTGTCGGGCGTCATGAACTGATTGAACATCTCGAGCAGGAAAACGTTCAGACCCTGAAATTGATGGCGCACGAAATCCTTTTCACGAAAGCGCGCGCGTACCTCATTCATCGGCGCCAGGTTTTCCGCCGCTGGATACGTATCGTCCTGAACATCGGCAAACGCAGTTTGAATCTGCTTCACATCGACATTGTTCTGCTTGTTCGCGTAACTCGTTGACATGTGGCAGTCCTGGCATGACTTCGCATTTGCTCCGGGATTGAAGTCAGTCTGATATTGGCTGTTGAGCCATTCCAGATAAGTGACCTGTTCAAGTGAGTGGCCGAAGGGTTTCTGATCCATGACCGGCAAATTGATCGTGTGGCAACTGCCGCAAACGCGCGAGTCCTTGATGTACTCATTAAACTTCGGCTCGATCCCCAGCGACACCTTCATCGGATGAGTGGAGATAGTGTTGTCCGCGAACGGACCATACAACTCGCCCGGTTTTCCAGTACTAAACAGTCCGGTAATCGAATTGGCGAGAAAGTACTGCAAGGGGTTCTGACCCGGGGGTGTTTTGTCCCTGACGATGTGGTGACACGCGGCACAGCTGACGCCGTCGCGGGCCAACGCGCCGTATTTGAAATTCTCGTCATTGAGGTTGGTGTTATAGACGAAGTCGAGTTTGAAATTGGGTTGCGCCGAGCTGTTTTGCGGCGCCGAGCTATCGTAGCCATGATCGATGTCCAGTTGGCGCTTGCCCATTACGCCGTGACAACGAAAGCAGGTGTTTATGACAGTCTGCTGATCATTCGGTCGGTCCTTTAAATACGCGAGCTCACTATCGAGTTGCGCATAGAAGATCGGATCTCTTCCTGCCAGGCCCATCGGCGACCAGCGCCACTCGCCGTAAGGGGAAACATTTACTGGGTTCGCGGAAGTCGGCTCGAGGATCATCACAAACTTACTTCCAAACCAGGCGTTGCCGCTGTGGCAGATCATGCACTGGTCGGAAGTCACAAACTCTTCTGCGCCTT
>JANNON010000148.1:0-3943 GCA_031399105.1 Blastocatellia bacterium
CCCCAAGCTCCGGGTGGTGCCTCGCAGCGTGATGGAGAGGTATAAAGGCCGAAATATTGATCCGAGACAGATAGGAAAAGAGCTGAACGTTCGGGCCGTGCTCACCGGTCGAGTTCACCGACACGGCGATACCATCAGCATTCAGGCAGACCTGATTGATCTCGATAGCGTCTCCCAAATCTGGGGCCAGCATTACGACCGCAAGCTTGCCGATATTCTCCTCGTACAAGAGGAAATCTCGCGCGACATCTTTGAAAACCTGCGCCTAAAATTGAACGTGGAAGAGCAGAAGCAATTGGAAGCCTATCGACTGTATTTGAAGGGCCGCAATTCCTGGAACAAGCGGACGCGCGAGGCGATGCAGGAAGCGATTCAGCACTTTCAAAAGGCAATCGATACGGATCCGAGTTACGCCGCGGCCTACGCGGGCCTGGCCGACTGCTACAACATGCAGGTGATTTACGGCGTCAGCCAGCCGAAGGATGCATTTCCGAAGGCGAAAGAGGCGGCACTCAAAGCGTTGGAGATCGATAGTACGCTGGCGGAGGCGCACACCTCACTCGCATTCATCAAGTTTCGGTGGGACCGCGATCGAGTTGAAGCTGAAAGAGAGTTTCGGGCGGCGATTCAGCATAAGCCAACGTACGCGCCGGCGCATCAGTGGTACAGCTCGTACCTCGTCGCGTATGAACGCTTTGACGAAGCAATCGCAGAAGCAAAGCGCGCAGAGGAACTCGAACCGCTTTCGTTCATAGCAAGTTCCCACCTGGCGTGGATCCTTTATCTTTCCGGCAAGACGGATCAGGCGATTGAGCAATGCAACAAGATACTGCGACGCGACTCCAATTTCTTCCCGGCGCATCGGTATCTTGGGCTGGCATATCAACAAAAGGGAATGCACGAGAAGGCCATCAGCGAATTTCAGCGCGGAGTGCAGCTCTCCGGCAGTCCTCTGATGTTGGCGCTCCTTGGTCATTCTTACGCGATCTCCGGAAGGACGGCCGATGCGAAAAAAGTGCTGGCCGATCTGCGAGAACTGCAAAACCAACGTTATGTATCGTCTTACACAGTGGCGGCGATCTACACCGGGCTGGGCAACAAAGACGAGGCATTCAAGTGGTTGGAGCAGGCCCACGAGGAGCGTGACGTTTGGTTGATGAACCTGAAAGTGGATCCAGTGTTTGCCAAACTGCGATCGGATTCGCGTTACGAGAATCTATTAACGAGGGCCGGTTTGCGTCCTTAGGATCGTTTCCCGAAGCTTCGGCGTGATGTGTGTGTTACACTGACGATCGAGTTCGCGGTTATTGTTCTTTAAAAACCTACTCTCGACATCAGGATTGCGCAGAGCGCTCCGCTCCTTGTGCCGTTTGTGCTTTACGCAACGCTGGCCAAGGAATTCTGATGCCCGCAACAAAACAACGTCATAATCTACGAACACTCATCGTGGCGCCTCTTAAGCGTTCGCGTTGATGTCTGCCTTTTCCAGCCTATCCCGATGCGGCTGCTTATCGACCCGGAATGAAATGAGGTCTGGATGATCTGGTCTTGTGATCACTGTGGAACGATACTGCGACTGTGGAAGATCAAGTGTCCCAATTGCTCGAGATCAGCACTGAGCTGGCTACAATTTGCGGTGGTTATGGCGGCCGGAGTTCCAGCGCTCTTTCTGCTTCTCAGATTCATTTAGGTATGACGCTGAGAGCGATTTGGCTTCAAGAGGGACTTGAAGCTGCGGAGAACCGTTAATGATAGTTTGTGACCTTTGTCTGTATTACCGCCTCGATGGTGAATGTAAAGTGGGGATGAAGATTCCCAAGAGCATGAGTTGCCGAGAGTTTGCCCCGAGCATCGATCGCTTCTGTTCCAATCCAGCTGACTTTGTTGACTCTGGTCAGGTGGTCCAGATGGCTACCTACTTCGGGATGAAGGGAACTGAACTCAAGAAGGTAAGACAGATGGCGACGCGTGAAGAAGGCTACCGGCAGATTATAGCCGCCTCGGCAGCGAGCATCGTCACTTCCGATTAAGAATCGCGGACGCTGAAATCTGATTTGTCCCGCGGTACGAGAATCGGAAGGAAACCTGCCTGCCATTCAACCGCTGAATAGTTACCCGACCCCCATTCACACAATCCTCCAGTCCGAAACTTATTCGTTCCCTAAACTCGCCGACCCAGTTCGTTAACCGCAGCGGTTGCCATCGCCCACCGCACTTTAACGAAGGGTATTCGATCGTGTGTTTCCCCCGATCCACTGTTAGGCGAATGGTCCAGGTAGATTCGGTATCCATCTGATATCCGGTACCTTCCCACGTGCCGTTGAGCCACTGCGCGCGGGCCGTCTTGTTTTGCGCGAAGACGGCTCCGTTGAGGAGCACTAACAAACTTAGCCCGACTGCGAATCTCATCATCGATTGTTCTCCATGAGTAAAGGGGACGTTTTAGAGCGCGCCAGAGTTGTATCAGAGAATTCATGAAAAGCAGCGCACGAACAGACTGTCGTCGGGGCGCCGGCTGTCGAAATGAAAAGTGCTTAATCTCAAATGACGAATGGGAAATATTCAGACACCGTCTCCTCCAGCCCCACTGTTTCGACTACTGTGTGTTACACTCCCTTAGTAGTTTTTAAAGCGGTTCTTTAGAAAATCTACTCTCGACATCGGGATTCGAGTAGCGTCGTCCTCCTTGTGCCGTCGGTGTTTTTCCCAACGCGGCCCGCACGCAGATCCTGATGCCAGCACTAAACACCACTAACATTCTGACCAATTACGGGTCCGTTATTCTGCGGCCTTAAGTCGTCGAAACGAGAGTAGGAGAATCCATGTCTGAAGCACCAATTAACACGAGTGGACTTAATGATCTGGGCAATGACGATTGGCCGGGAATCGATTCGAGGTTTCGCCTCGTCATCCTGGCCGGACTTAGAAGTAAGCAACTTCTGCTGGGCTCGACGCCGCGAGTGCTCGCTAACCCACTGCGGAAGAAGAACACCAGCATTGCTCTGGAAGAATTAAAGCGAGGGCTTATTACCTGGGAACAAACTGAGATTCCTGAAAAAGTTTGATCGATCCAGCGAAAACCGGCCCAGATTGTTTCTAAACGCCATGCTGGGGGCTCCGGGCAAAGCTTCTTGAACGGGAAAGTAACGTGTGGAAAAAATGAACGGGCTTCGTCTCTATGCGGATCCGGCCCCCGCTAATAAAATCAGTGGCCGCGGCGTTTTTTATAGCCGTCGGGAAAATGGACCTTACTACTGCTGGCGCTTTGAAGAGAAGTCAGGGCGCTGGCATGGCTTTCGGATGCAGAACGCCGAATTGAATTTCAGCTATCTTAGTGTCGCGAGCTGGAAGGGCGTGCCGGAAGAACTGCAGGCAAAGTTAGGCGAGCACTACATGGAATAGACCACGACATCGCAGTCTTACATCGACTGAGGTTTAGGCGCCTGGTCTCTCGACAACTGAGAGAGATCCGGCGCCTATTTTCTTTAAGAAATCAGTACTCCGCAAAAGCATCGTCCGGATAGCAATATAACCAACGCTCTCCGGGCTCAGCAGAAGCAATGACGGGATGCCTGGTAGCGGCTGCGTGCTTTGTAGCGTGTTGATTTGGCGAGCTATCACAACAGAGCGTTGCTCCACATGTTTGACACGTTCGGAGATGCATCCACTGGGCGCCGATCTTTATGCACTCCTCACAGACACGCCGGTTTGGCTGCTTGATGGTTGTTATCTCGTCGATGTGATCGCAAGTTTCTTCCGACATGACTAACCTCGATTCTCGCTACTTTTTGGATCATGGGTGACATGTCGGGAGAATTTGAGGTCGGGAAATTAGCAGCTCGGGAGAATTCTTTCAAGTCAGGGAAATTTGCAGGTCGGGAAGGGTGGTTTACCCCCGCCTTTTCTATTGAAGTTGTGCTTGGGTCGATTTCGGAGCGGGGGT
>JANNON010000294.1:0-2660 GCA_031399105.1 Blastocatellia bacterium
ACTTAAGCGAAACTCGAATTCCGGGCCTGTGGTGTTTCCAAACCAGTTGCTCGGCCGAGGGTGACCGGTCATGTGGTTTGTAACTAAGATCCTTGGGGTCTTCGGGTAACGCCCTCAGCACCTTAAGAAAAACGGGAAACTCTGCCTTCGCACGTTTTAGATAGAAATCTCGCAGCGTCATCTTTGGTTCCTCTTGAATTCACTTGATCAATAATGAGTGGGCCAGTTTCAGACATTTTGGAATGGGACACACGCGTTGGGCGCAGCCGAAGTGAAGGTGGGCCGTAAACTCGTAAATTTCTCTAAATCAGATCGTGCCACCGTTGCGGATCGCGGCGAAGGTCCATCACGGCGGTAATAAGGATTTCATCGGTCCGAACTTGATAAACGAGCCCGAAAGGAAAGCGGTGAGTTCGACAGCGGCGCGTTCGCGTCGACACTGGATGCCAAGCGTTCGGAAAACGAAGGATCCGTTCCAAGGTAGCATCAATCTCATCAAGAAAGATCTTGCCGAGTCCCCTATCGTCCTGCTCATAGGAAAGCGTGGCTTCTCTTAACTCCGAAAGCGCGGCGGACGTAAATCTGTACTTCGTCATTTCCTGAGGGATGAACGAAGCTCTTCGAGTGCGGACGGCCCGTCAACGGCAGCTAATTCTCCTCGCTCAAATGCATCGATGCGATCTTCGGATTCTTCGGACCATTTCGCCTCGATTTCTCTAAAGTGTTCACCGTCGAGACTATCCCAAAGCAAATCGATCAACGATGCTCTTTCCGCAGGTTCGAGTTTTTCTATCTCGTTTTGAATCGATGCAAGACTCATGACCGGATAATTAACCGAAGGACTTGTGCTGTCAAGTTTTCTACAGTCCGCCTCGCGGGCGTTTGAGACTCGCCGCACAACGCCGATACGTAGGCGAAGCATTATCCGAAGTAAAGCAAACGGCATGAGCACCCACCGCTAGCCCGCTTGATCCATGATTTGCCGGGCCCAGGATTAGCCTGATCAAGATTTGCTGATCGCGCCGATAGTCGCGTGTCAGCCTCGGTTTACAATGCCAGTTGGTTACAAAGGCAGTTGGCTACCTTCTCGGTTCATACTGCATCGCTACCGCCCCGGAGCTGAATTCCAGCCGGCCTACAAGCTTCAAGTCGATAGGCTTCGATAGTCCCGCGAACAAGGTTGGCCCATGGCCCGCGAGCCTGGGGTGGACCACGAACTCGTACTCATCGATCAATCCCAGCTCCGCCAACGCCATCGGGAGCTTCACGCCTCCCAGGAACAGTCCCTTACCCGATTCCTGCTTGAGCTGCTGAACGGCCGTCGCCAGATCCCCGTGCACGAACTCAGCGTTCCAATCAACCTGGTCCAAAGTGCTCGACACGACATACTTCTTTGCCGCGTCGATCGTCCGGGCGAAGGGTTGCATCCAATCGGGCATCTCTGCCGTTCGCGCCGGCGACCGAAACGCTGCCTCCATCATTTCATAAGTCACCCGGCCAAAAAGGAGAGCATCAGCACGGTTGAGGTTTTCGACCGCGTGACGATGCAACTCTTCGTCTGCGGGAATTGCACGATGATCGCAGCACCCGTCCAAAGTGACGTTGATGGAATAGCGAAGAGGTCGCATCTGGTGAATCGTAAATGATAAATCGTGAATGGCAAACCGTGAGTGGCTTTGCCTTGAAATGTAGAATCCTACCAACGGCAGTTCAGGCCCAACCTACACCGAACGCTGGTAGAAAGTAGAAGGAATACGACGAACGGTATGTTTGACGTTTGGTCTGTCGCCCGCTCCGCGGGCTTACTAAAGATTTTGCGTGGTGGTCCTGGGGTTCCGCTGCGCTCCACCCCAGGCTTTACGCTGTCGCCCGCTCCGCGGGTTTAAGAATTGGTTCGCCGGTGCGAGAAAAATTACGTTGGAGTCAGTCCCTCTTACGCCCCCGGACAACCGAAACGTGCGCCGGTTTTTACGGCGGGAAGTATGTGTTCGCGCAGTATCCTCGTCCCGAGGGTTCCTCCAGTGGTGCGGTCGTTATAGCGACCGGCGAAGATCGTAACGACCATGTCGAGTCCCGGAAGCACGAATATCCGCTGCTGCCCGTTGCCGGCAGCGGTGCGCGATTCAATCTGGCCCTCGCCAGACGGGTAACAGCTGTACCACCAGAAGAACCCGTAACCAGATTGAACGCCGGCGTTGCTCCCGGTGGCGAGCGGAAAGCGAAAGTGCCGGCGCGTGGATCGCTCGACCCAATCACCGGGAATCACTTGTTTACCATTCCATCTGCCGCCGTGCAGGTATAACGAGCCGAACTTGGCGAGATCGCGAGCACGCAACCGCAGGCCGGAGGCGGCATTAGGCATGCCGGCCAGTTCTCCTACCCATTCAACATCAGTGATCCCCAACGGCTCAAAAAGTTTTGTTCGCGCATAGTCTTGAAGCGAAGACCTGGTCGCGCGTACCAGCACCGCAGCCATCACCTGGGTGAGCCCGCCGTTATAGTTGTAATCAGAACCGGGCACTTGGACCATGCGAGGCGAGAGTGCATACAGCAGCGGCTTAGCGTGACGTGTCATCTTGATTTCGTCATTGAGCGGATTGCTGTAGGGTACGTCTTCGT
This sequence comes from Blastocatellia bacterium, assembly GCA_031399105.1. Taxonomy (GTDB): domain Bacteria; phylum Acidobacteriota; class Blastocatellia; order Pyrinomonadales; family Pyrinomonadaceae; genus PSRF01. The sequence continues at coordinate 2,620 of JANNON010000294.1, forward strand.
TCCACTCGAACCCCGAGGTCATAGACAGCACGTGCGCGAGC
>JANNON010000187.1:0-7961 GCA_031399105.1 Blastocatellia bacterium
ATTTCCGGGCAATTACCGTACTTCGCAAGCACTACGACGATACCTGCGAAGATGCGTATTACATGCGCTACTGTCTGAACGAAGACGCCACGATCCCGTTCATCCCTCACAACCGCATTACCGAATACGACGCTGCGTAAGGACCGGCGCAGAAATAACTGTCGTCTTCCGGACGTGGAGCACGTTTTTAACGTGCTCGGCACGATGGAATCGTGCCCCACTTTTTTCTGTCCCGGTCCAAAGCGGTACGGCGCGAGCCGTCCGGTGACTGTTCCCACTCAGCACTCTTCGGCAACGCGGCGTTCAAGGTCCGCGAGTTCGATCAGGGGTGCGGATGCGTGTTTCACCATCACGTCCAGTGAAGGCGGATCTTTGAACGCCGATCCGGTGATGAGGCAGACGACATTGGCCTCGGGATCGAGTCGTCCTTCGCGGGCTGCCTGCAGAGCTCCGGCGACGGCGGTTGCAGCGACCGGGTCGATTAGGAAGAAGCACGCAATTGACTAGAGTAGGTGTGATCTCTTTCAAAACCAGTTGAATTTTTTTCGTAGGCCCGGTCGCTGCGCTCCGCGGTTATGATTGCTTTGCGCCTGTCCAGGGCTTTACCCCGCAGATTTGTCGTTGAGTATTTAGTTTAATGCAAGGGGTCAGAGTTGATTGATGGAAAATAAGCAAACTGAGCCGCGCGTCTTCGCGGTTATGCCAACCTACAATCGTTGGGAGGAAGCACGTGTGTCGATCGCGTGTTTGCTCAAGAGCGACTACACGAACATTCAGATCGTACTCGTCGAAGACGCTTGCACGGATGGGACAGTGGAACAGTGCCGCGCCGAGTTTCCCCAGGTTACGATCCTGCATGGTGACGGAGATCTCTGGTGGAGCGGCGCGACCAACATGGGCACGCGATACGCTCTCGAGCAGGGTGCTGAGGCGGTGCTTTGGATCAATGACGATATCCGCGCGGAACCGCAAACACTTGGTGCGTTGGTGAGCAGCCATAAACGAAAGGGCGAAAAGTCCGTGATCTGTGCGCGCATCCGCCTTCCCGGAGGCGATCGCGAATGGCGCGGCGATCCACCGCCCTGGCATCCGGATCATGGCACTTGGGAATCACCTGAACTCCCTGCGGAAGGTGAGTTTGAATTGCTTCACCCTCCGGGCGGTCAGGGCGTGCTCATTCCTTCCGACTGCTTCCGCGAAATCGGCTTTCTTGATCGCGAGAACTTTGCGATGAATTGGGCCGATCACAACTTCCATTACCGGGCCATGCGCGCCGGCTATCGCTACTTCATGGCGGCAAGTGCCGTCGTTTGGGAACGGCCGAACAAGAAGCCGCCACAGGAAGAGAACATCTTCACTCTCAAAAACGCCTGGTGGTTTCTGACGAACCGTCGTTCATACGGAAATCTGCGCGCTCTTCGCCGCCACTTGAAAAGATGCCTTCCACCAGACGAATACCGGAGAGTTTTCTACCCAATTCTGCGCCGCCATCTCTTATGGCTGTCCTATGGTTGGCTAACCCGCAAACCGCTGCTGCATAAGCCCATCAGACAGACAAAGAAAGTGATGGTTCGGAGAGGAGCGGAAAGTCGGTGATCCCCACCAGCGCAGACCCTGGCAAGCTAACCGAAAAGTCGAGGATTGAAGTGCTGGATTTCCTGCGTGGTATCGCCGCGCTGGGAGTTGTCTTCCATCATTTCTTCAGCATCCTCGAGCCAGGACTGCTTCGCTCAGCCAGTTTCTATGGCCAACTCGGCGTACAAGTCTTCTTTGTTATCTCCGGCTTTATCATTCCCTACTCTCTTTATCGTAGCGGTTATCAACTGAGAAACTTTGGTACGTTCGTACTCAAGCGAATCGTTCGACTCGATCCACCATACATCGTAACCATCGTCATCATCATCGCGCTCGGAGTTCTCTCGTGGTATTTCCCGTTTCAAAAGGATCTCGTGTTTCAGGTGTCGCTGCCGCAGGTGTTGCTGCACTTTGCTTACATCAATGTGTTCTTTGGTTATCCGTGGCTCAGCGATGTGTTTTGGACGCTGGCGATTGAGTTTCAGTACTACCTCTTAATTGGTCTGATGTTCCCGCTGATCTTCAGCAAGAGTCTCGCGGTACGCTTGCTGAGTTTCGCTGGTCTTGGGTCGCTGGCTTTCATCATTACGTCGTCGGCGTTCATATTTTTTTACATCTTTCTGTTCTTCATGGGGATCCTGACCTGTCAACTGAAAGTTGGTTTGATTGGCAGGCGACTGTACGCGTTGCTGTTGATCGTCTCGATTGCGCTGGCGCTGGTAACCACTGGGTTCCCCGCGACCATCGCAGGAGTCGGCGCGGTGGCCGCCATTCTTTTCTTGAGAATGAAGTATGCGGTGTTCACCTTTCTCGGAAGCATCTCGTATTCGCTCTACCTGATTCACAGCCCAATTGGAAAGCGCGCTCTGAATGTGTTCGTCAGAATTGCGGAACCAGGATCGCAGGGAACGAAACTGTTGGTGATCGCGGCGGCAACGGGCGTGTCGATCTTCGCTGCCTACCTGCTCTATCGCTTCGTGGAAAAGCCCGCGCAGGAGTGGTCATCGGCGCTTCGCTACCGAAAGCGCAAGAACCAAGCAGAACCACGGCCGGAAGAGTTGGAGCGACTGAACCCCGCGTTCTGAACGGCTACAAACTTAACGTTTCGGACGACGAGTTGTGTTTGTCCCGTAGGGACACAATGTTTATAGCAAGCATTTCGTGAATAGAAACCGAGCTCCGGAGGAGCGCAACCGTTCTCCTAACTACGTACGTTTGACTCCTAAAGGAGTCACATCAAATCAGGCGTTGCCAGCTATAAACATTGCGCTCCTCCGGAGCAGCGTTGGCGGTGAATCCAGCGCAACTGGCCACGTCGCTACCGCTTACGGGTTGATTTGAGCGTCGTCCCAACAATTTTGGCCGAGTCTGGTAAAGTATCGGTCTTCGATCTCAGCACAGTTTTCTGATCCAGATGAGCGTTTCTAATCTCAAACCAGGCACAGCAATTGTCACCGGAGCAAGCGGTCAGGACGGTTTCTTTCTCACTGAGCGCCTGTTGCGAGAAGGATGGCTTGTCCACGCCATCAGTCGCCGTCCAGCATTGCTCGAATTTGAAGATCTATCCTTAACTGACCTCGCTCGCTTACACGTTCACGACTTTGACCTCGGACAGCCGCAACCGATTTTCGATCTCATCACCGCAACTCAGCCGGACGAGTTCTACAATCTCGCGGGACAAAGCAGCGTTTCGAAATCTTTTTCGGAACCGCTTTACACCTGGCGCACAAATGCAGAAGCGGTCGTGCATCTGTTGGAATGCATTCGTCTAAGGAGTCCGCTTACACGTTTCTATCAGGCGTCGTCAACGGATATGTTCGGCATGTCTCCTTCGTCTCCGATTTGCTACAACGAAGATTCAGCACTCAATCCGCAAAGTCCCTACGCCAGCGCCAAGGCCGCCGCGCATCTTCTTTGTCGCTCGTATCGCGAGGTTTATAGCCTGCGGATAGCTTGCGGTATCCTCTCAAATCACGAGTCACATCGTAGACCGGCGTCATTTATCTCGAGAAAGGTTGTGGATCACGTGCTGAAATTGAAGCACCTTGGAAAGGATGATTTGAAAACCTTTCCGCCCCTGGTGATGGGGAATCTAAAGTCGCGCCGCGATTGGGGGTTTGCTCCCGAATACGTGGAGGGTATGTGTCGAATCCTAAGACAGGCCTCGACGCGAACAGCGCGCACAGGTGAAAATCTGAGCAGAGATATAGGTTCGAACTATCGCGACTACGTGCTTGGCACCGGCAAAACTCATGCAGTTTGGGAGTTGGTTGATCGTGCTTTTAGCCTGGCCGGACTTGAACTCAATTGGCACCTGGACGGCGCTGAAGCTCAATCATGGCACGCGACATTTCAGGCGACAGGATCACCTGCCGTGGTAGTTGATCCAAGTCTCCTGCGAACGGCCGAGCCGTTGGCAATCGAGGTGGACCCGTCACTGGCAAAGCACGACTTGGGCTGGTCGCCGCAGTCTGGTTTAACGGTCTTCCTTAACGACATGCTGAGCAACCTTGACCGCGTACTGGTTGACTAAGTGTTCTTGCAAACCGAATGGTGAGTTTCAAACCAAGAGAAATAAAAGGAATCCGAGGGGCAATCTATCGGTGGGAGCGATTGCAGGAGCGGACCGCCTTTGCCTTGCGCGCGGCCGCCGGTTACGCGTCTCTGCGAACCAATGGCCACCAGCGGAAGACATCGATCGCGGCAGTTGTCGTTGGCCGCAATGACGACTACATGCCCGATTTTAAGGAGCGGCTCTTCGCCACGCTTGAGTGGAATTTCAAATACCTGATCGATGAGGCAATCTTCGTTGAATGGAACCCGCCGCCAGATCGCGAACTGCTCAGCCATGAACTTACCCGACGGTTTCCCCATCTCCGCGCTTACGTGGTTCCAAACGAGATCCACCAGGAAATTTGTCGCAACGCAAACGTGCCGCTGCTCGAGTATCACGCAAAGAATGTTGGAATCCGTCGAGCCGCCACTCCCTGGATTCTGACTACGAATGCGGATGCAGCGATGGGTGTCGATATCGTCCAGCGCCTACTGCACCACCAGTTGGATCCCAACGTCGTTTGGACCGCGCATCGCGTCGATATTCGCTGGCGCGAGAGCCAACAGCAACACATCGGAGTGGTCGATACGCTCTCTTACCGCCGCGATATTCCTTACAACGAATTAGGAACAGGCGAGTTTAATCTAGCCAGCAAACTGTTCTGGGAAAAGGCTCGCGGCTACGATGAATCGCTGGTAAAGCATCGCATTGGTTGCGACGTGCGCGGCATCGCACAAATGGTGAACCTCGGCGCGCAGATTCAGTTTGCGGGAACCGTGCTTCATCTTACGCATCCTACTTCGTGCACCGAGAGCGTGCAGCCTCATCACGGCGAATGGGCCAATCTGGAAGGAATTCCCTATCGCAACTCTGACCACTGGGGTTTAGCCGATCGACAGGAGATTGAAATTACGGAAAGAGTATGGCAACTAAAATGAATGAACTGGTATTGGGTGGCGAGGGCCTTATCGGCACCGAGTTGGTGAACGAACTACGCAGACGTGGTAGCACTGTAGTCTCTGTTGATTTGAAAAGCGGCGACGACTTGCGGCAACCATTGAACGTCACTGTTTTTGAGAACTGCGATCGAGTTTGGTTTCTTGCCTGGGATACTGGTGGCGCAAAGTTTTTGGAAGCTGAGGATCGTCAGCATGAGCAATACAAGAACAACTGTGAGATGTCCCTCCGAGTTTTTGACATGCTGGCAAAAACTAAAAAGCCGTTCTTGTTTGTGACGTCGCAACTGGCAGGGCTGCCGAATGCGTATGGCACGACAAAGCTGATGGCTTGGCATTGGGCAACGCATCTGGGCGGCAAAGTTGCCCGCCTGTGGAACGTTTATGGCTGGGAACATCCTGACGCACGCAGCCACGTTATTACCGATCTCGTGCTCTCCGGATTGCGCGGGCGAGTGACGTGCATGACCAGTGGCGAAGAGAAGCGTCTCTTTCTCTACAAGACAGACTGCGTCGCAGCGCTGATCCAACTTTTCGATGGCCCTTTGCAGACTGCCGAAATCGCTGGACCAGAATGGCTCAAGATCCGCGAGGTGGCCGAAGAGGTCGCTCGACAACTGAAGGTCGAAGTAGCGGTCGGACAGCAGAAAGGATCCGAAGTGCCGATCGATCCGAAAGAACTGCTTCCCGATTGGAGACCCCAGGTTGATCTGACGAGTGGTATCGCGAAAGTGATCGCCGACGCGAGAGAGTACTTGCGAGGCGCTCAGCATCTCGCCAGCGCGGCCCCCGGAGAGAAGTGAGCGAAAGCGGCAATCCACTTCAGTGGTTAAAGCGAACCGTGGTGGAAATAATCGGCCGCGATCGCGCTAATCGCATCACCGCGCCCTACTACGATTGGCGCGCTCAGCGCCGATCATCTGACTACACCGCGAAATTGCCGGCTACTGGATTGCTCCTCAACCTTGGTTGTGGTTATAAGCCGCTGCCGGGTTGGGTGAATGTGGACGGTGCGCGCGGCTCGCAAGTCGACGTGGTTTGGGACCTCCGGAATCCACTTCCATTTCCATCAAATAGCTGCGCTTCGGTCTTTTGCGAACACGTGATCGAACATCTCTCGCGAGCAGCGGCCGAGAGTTTTCTCAGAGAATGCCTGCGAGTGTTAGAGCCGGGAGGCGTGGCTCGGTTCTCGACACCGGATGCCGAACTCTATTTGCGCTCCTACGTCACCGACCGAAAGTTTCTTTACCACCCAAACTTTCCCGAGAAGATCGAAACACCTCTCGATCGGATCAACTCAGTGATGCGGGAGTCTGGACAACATCTATGGTTATACGACGGTGAGACTCTGGAATTGCTATTGCGACGTGTCGGTTTTTCCTCCGTGGTGCGGCAAGGATTTCATGAGTCGCTGCAAAGTCAGATGGCCAATGTTGATTCTGAGGAACGAGCCTTCGAGAGCCTATATTTGGAGGCCGTGAAGTAAAGCTCAACCTTGATCGCGAAATCCGCGTCACGTGAAGACCGGCACACTGTGCCGAATGAGTTCCAGGAGATTTTAAGTGGATATCAAACAATCGATCAGAGACTTCCTGGCGGAGTCGATCATTACCATTGGCAGCAAGAAGGCGCGAATTCTTCAAGACCCTCGCTACTTTGAGTTCTGGGAGAAAAATGGCTTTCACATCACGCCGCTCTCATTCAAGCAACCAATCCCCGACACGCGAGAGCTGAGCGAGAGTATGTGGACTCGCCGGTCCGAACTCGTCGGCATCGATCTACGCGCCAGTAAACAGATCGAACTGTTGTCATCGCTGGCGAGTAAATACAAAACGGAATACGAGCAGTTCCCTCGCGAGCAACCAAGCGTCCCGTATGAGTACTACGTTAAGAACCCATTTTTTATCAGCGTTGACGGCGAAATGCTCTATTGCATGATCCGCGATCTCAAACCCAAAAGGGTCCTGGAGATCGGATCCGGCAACTCCACTTATGTAGCGGCCGAGGCGGTACTCAAGAATGCGAGTGAAGGTAAGAGCTGTGAGCTCGTTGCCTTTGAGCCATTCCCCAATGATGTTTTGCGAGCCGGCTTTCCTGGTCTATCGCGGTTGGAAGTCACCAGGGTCGAGGACGTTCCGTTATCGGAGTTCACGAGCCTTCAGGAGAACGACATACTGTTCATTGACTCGAGCCATTCACTGAAAATCGGCAGTGACGTTCAATATGAGTTTCTCGAGATCATCCCCCGCCTGAATAAGGGTGTGGTCATTCATATCCACGATATTTTTCTACCGGCCGAATATCCGAAAGACTGGGTCCTGGGAGAACACATCTTTTATAACGAACAATATTTGCTTCAGGCTTTTCTCGCCTTCAATAACAGTTTCGAAGTGCTGTGGGCCGGCAGCTTTATGCACCTGAACCATCCCGACCAACTGAAGGCTGCTTTTGATTCTTATCAGGGAGGCTGCCCGGGAAGTCTCTGGATGCGCCGGATCAAATGACAGCTGCCAGCACGCAACTACCACAAGGAAGTGTTTATGTTATCGGATACTAACGAGTCCGAAAATTGTCCGCGGATTAACGCGGATGACGCGAATCAGAAGAGAAGCTACTTCGCTCAGCATTCGTTCTGATCCGTGTCATCTGCGTTCATCCGCGGCTAGCTGTTCATAGCCAGGATTGCAGGCGGGTGGGGTGCACCAACGCGTTACTTGGGGGTTTAGGCTCGTTCAACATAACACCCCACCCGCTACCGCGAGGTGGTACTGACCTCATGACACCCGTCCTTTAACTCTAGAATCGCATCGACTATGATGTTAGCCTCTGCGATTCCCTCCTCAATTGTATCTCTGGTTCGGATGTAGTGAATTATC
>JANNON010000301.1:0-4438 GCA_031399105.1 Blastocatellia bacterium
CTCAGTCAGAGAACCATAGTCAGTTTTATTACTTCATTAAGCAGGCGATCTGGACTGCTATCGGTTTAGCCGTGATGTTCATGACGATGCAGATCGACTACCGGCACTGGAGAAACCGCAAGATTGTTTACGGCCTCTTGATCATCACCACCGTGATGCTGGTCGCAGTATTCGGATTTGGAAAAATAAATGGCGCGCATCGCTGGATCCGCTTTAGCAGTTTCTCGATACAGCCGTCGGAATTGTCAAAACTGACGCTCGCAATCTTTCTCGCTTACTTCCTCGAGAAGCGCGCCGGAGACGAAACTAATTTTTGGCGCACGTTCGTTCCTTGCGCAGCAATTACCGGCACGTTCGCCTTCTTGATCGTGCTCGAACCTGATCTTGGCACCGCGATGATGCTGGCAGTGGTGTTTTTGGTGATGACTTACACGGCTGGCGTGCGGCGTTTGCATCTGGGAATGGCGGCGGCGCCGGCGCTGGTCGGACTCGCCGGACTACTGATACTCGTGCCGTGGCGCATGCGCCGAATGATCACCTTTCTGGATCCGTGGGCCGATCAGCAGGGCAGTGGATTTCAGGTCGTGCAGTCGTTACTGGCAATTGGCTCAGGTGGTCAGGACGGGCTCGGCTTTGCTCAAGGCAAACAGAAGATGTTGTTTCTCCCGTTCGCGCATTCGGATTTTATCTTTGCGGTAATCGGCGAAGAACTTGGATTAGTCGGCTCGCTCGGCGTGTTGCTTATCTTTGGACTCTTCCTCTGGCGCGGCATACGCACGACGATGCTGGCGCCTGATCGGTTTGGCATGTTGCTTAGTTTGGGAATCGTGATCGGGATTGTGGCACAAGCGCTTTTCAATATCAGCGTAGTGCTTTCGCTGGTGCCGACGAAAGGAATTCCGCTGCCGTTTATTTCTTACGGAGGATCGTCGCTCGTGCCCACGCTCGCCGCGGTCGGTATTCTTTTGAATATTTCGCAACACGCTTCTGGAGGGATTGACGTTGAGGCGCTGCGCCCGTTTTCACACAGCGAGCGCAAGACGCAGTCAGTTCCAATTCGCGGGCTGACTTCGTCGCGTGTCGGGTGAATCTACGATGCGTGTTCTGATCGCCGCTGGTGGTACCGGCGGACACATTTATCCAGGCATCGCCGTTGCAAATGAAATCAAGCGACGGCAACCTCAGTCGGAGGTCAGATTCGTCGGTACGGCGCGCGGTCTGGAAAACAAACTGGTTCCCCGAGCAGGGTTTCAGTTGGCGCTCATTGAAAGTACCGGGCTCAAGAACGTCGGTTTGTCAGCACGGCTTCGAGGACTGCTGATTCTTCCGCGCAGCTTTCGCGCCGCTCGATTGCTGATTCACGAGTTTCGACCTGACGTAGTTGTCGGCGCGGGCGGTTACGTCTCTGGCCCGGTGGTTTTAACTGCTGCGTTGATGCGAGTGCCCACGATGGTGATGGAGTCGAATGCGCTGCCGGGATGGACCAATCGCACTTTGGCTCGATTTGTTCGCAAAGCTGCGGTTTCGTTTGACGCGGCGCTGCCTTACTTTCGCGGGAAAGGAATCGTTACGGGAAATCCGGTACGACGAGAGTTCTTTGAGATACCCCGCCGCGTCCGCAGCGATTCGAGTTTCTCGGTTCTCGTGTTTGGTGGTTCACAGGGGGCGCACGCGATTAACGAAGCGATGGTAGCCGCGTTGCCGCAGCTCGAGAGTCTGCGCAATCGTTTGCGGATTACGCATCAGACTGGCGAAGCCGATTTTGAGAAGATCAATGCGGCGTATTTGGAAGCGGGTTGGAGTGAACAAGCTGACGTCAGGCCATATATCGATGACATGGTCGCCGCTTTTGGCGCTGCGGATTTGGTGATTTCACGAGCCGGCGCGACGACGACGGCAGAACTGACGGCGGCGGGAAAAGCAGCCATCATGATTCCGTTTCCGTTCGCAGCCGACGATCACCAACGAAAGAATGCTGAGGCTTTAGAAGCAGCTGGCGCAGCGAAGATGATTTTGCAGAAAGACCTATCGGGTGAAAGTCTAGCGCATGAGTTGGAAGCGCTGGTTCATGACACGGAAAAGCTGAGTCAGATGGAAGACGCGAGCAGGAACCTGGCGCGAGGGGATGCGGCAGCGGCGGCAGCCGATCTAATAGAGGAATTGGCGAAGGGGTGAAGGCAAGTACAGAAGGCAGAATACAGAATACAGAAAACAGAAGTCAGAAGTCAGAAAAGTCAGCCGGCCAGGATCGAGGATCAAAGCACAAAGCACAAAGACCAAAGACCAAAGACCAAAGACCAAAGACCAAAGACCAAAGACCAAAGACCAAAGACCAAAGTCCATCTTGATCAACTGACAACTGACAACTGACCACTGACCAAATCATATGTTCCGTCGCATTCAACACATCCATTTTGTAGGCATTGGTGGCATCGGCATGTCCGGCATTGGTGAGGTCTTGATCAACCTCGGCTTTCGCGTGTCCGGTTCCGATGCCAAGCGGTCGAATGTCACCGATAGACTGCAAGGGATGGGCGTCGAATTCGCCGAAGGACACGCTGCCGAAAACGTCGGCGACGCGCATGTAGTAGTCCGCTCAACCGCGGTGCGAGATGACAACCCAGAGATTGTCGAGGCTCATCGCCGTTCAATTCCCGTCATCCCTCGGGCAGAGATGTTGGCGGAACTGATGCGCTTGAAACCGCACTCGGTGGCGGTCGCCGGCTCGCACGGAAAAACGACCACGACTTCGATGGTCTCCACGGTTCTGGGACATGCTGGACTGGATCCCACGATCGTTGTCGGTGGCGTGGTAGGCGCTTTCGGCTCGAATGCTCACCTTGGCACCAGCGATCTGATGGTGGTTGAAGCAGACGAAAGCGACCGCACATTTCTGATGCTGACTCCAACGATCGCAGTGGTTACGAACATCGATCGCGAGCACATGGACTATTACCACGACATGGATGATGTGCGTACGTGCTTTACGAATTTCGTAAACAAGGTCCCGTTCTACGGTGTCTCCGTACTTTGTCTTGACGATCCAAACGTACAGGCCATTATTCCGCGCATCGAACGCCGCCGAATGACCTATGGGCTAAGTGCTCAGGCAGATGTTTCCGCGCACAACATTCGTTATGACCAGAATTTTGGTTCGATCTTTACCGTGTGGCGTGGCACCGAATCGATTGGCGACGTTACGTTGCATGTCCCTGGCTTGCACAACATTTACAACGCGCTCGCCGCCATCGCCGTCGGCATTGAACTCGAGGTGCCGTTCAATCAGATCGCTGAGGCCCTTGCCAGTTTCACCGGGGCCGGCCGGCGTTTTCAGTTTAGAGGCGAAGTCGATGGAGTTTTGGTCGTTGACGACTATGGCCATCATCCGACTGAGATCAAAGCAACGCTGGCCGCGGCAAAGATTGGTTCAGGCGGCCGGCATATCGTCGTGCTATTTCAACCGCACCGTTACAGTCGCACTCATGACCTGATGGAAGAGTTTGCGCGCTCGTTCAATAACGCCGACACACTTTTTGTAACAGACATCTACGCCGCGAGCGAGGAACCAATCGAAGGAGTTACAGCCGAAGCACTAACGGCAGCCATTAAGGCTTTCGGCCATAAGGACGTGCGCTATGTTGGACCACTGGAAATGGCAGCGGGCACGCTAAGTGACCAGGTGAAATCAGGTGACCTCGTGATCGCACTCGGCGCTGGTACGGTTAACCGCGTTAGCGAACAGCTACTCGCATTGCTTGAGGAGAAATCCGCCAAGGCCGCGGGCTGAAATTCATGTCCGTAGTTCAAGACAATCCGAATTTGGCAGCCAGAGATGCAGCACTCGAAGAGATCGTGCAGCGGTTAGGAGTGCGAGCGGAACGTGGAAAGCGTTTTGCCGATTTGACGAGTTTGCGCGTCGGCGGCGCAATCGATTGGGTGATCTCGCCGGACAGCGAGAATCAGGCAGCTGCCGTGGTCCATGAACTCAAGAACGCTGGAGTTGGCTGGCGCGCATTGGGATCAGGCAGCAACGTCCTCGCCGACGACGGCGAACATCATTACGTGGTTTTGAGCTTGAAGGATTTGAAAGCAGAAGTTCAGTTCAACGGCGATCGCGTTTCGGTTTCGGCCGGTTATTCGTTGCCGCGTCTTTGCATCGATGTAGCGCGCCACGGATTGTCAGGGATTGAAGGCCTGGGAGGCATTCCTGGCACAGTTGGCGGTGCGCTTTGGATGAATGCGGGGGCCTACGACCACGAGATCGGCACTGTGACGGAAACGGTGCGTGTAGCCAAGGAAGGCCAAGTCGTCGAAGTCCCGGGCACCAGTGTTCAATGGAACTACCGACACACTTCATTCAAGGATGGCGACCTGTTGCTGGGCGCAACGCTTCGCTTGATCCCCGACGAGCCAGAGAAGATCAAAGCGCGAATGGAAG
>JANNON010000281.1:0-3230 GCA_031399105.1 Blastocatellia bacterium
GCTGCTCATCCTTGACGAGTTTTCCCAAGGTGCCCTTGCCGGCATTAATCTCGGCGATCATTTCGTTGATTTGATTCACTGAATTGTCGAGACGATCCGCAGTGCGATTGATGCGCACATAGAGTTGATCGTCGGTCAGCAGCTTTCCGGCCGTGCCGCGTCCCGCGCGCAGGTCGTCAGCAATTTTCCGCAACTGCACGGTTAGAACATTGGCGTTGTTATAAAGGGCCGGGTCGTTAATAAAACGTCCCGCCGAGCCCTGGCCCGATCTGATCTGTCGCATTACGTCTTCGGCTTCGCGAATGGTTGCGTTCAGGTTGTTGTACAGCGCTTCATCACTGAAGAGCCGGCCAACTGTGCCTTTCCCATCCTTAACATCACGCACGATAACGCTGATCTCATCTGAAAGTTTGCTCAGCCGTTGGGCCAGTTCGGTTCCCGAAGTCGCGAAATCGTTGACTGTGTTTGAAGTCGAAGAAGGAAGGATGTCCCAGTCTTTCACTTGCGCGCCTACCGCCGTTCCTGGGGTGATATTGATCAGCATCTCGTTGCCCAACAGACTTGGTGAGCCCTGCTGCGCCAGTGAGTCGGTGCGAATTCGCTCATGGGCTGGACGACCATCGATAGTCGAATCGATGAGCAAAACGGTTTCGACCCGATGTGCGTTGGGAATATTGGAAGGAGGAAGCAGTGTGATCTTGTCCACCTTGCCAACCTTAACGCCTGCCAAACGCACTTCGGCGCCCTCGCGCAGACCGTTGGCATCAACGAACCGTGCTTTGAGGTGGAGTTTCTTTGAGAAAGGATTCAGGTCGCCAGAAGAGTTAAGGATCAGAAAGATCAGAATGATGATCGAGATCAGCACAAAGATTCCGACTCGTAACTGATTTAGGCTGACTGTTTTGTTTGATCTTGGCATAAGTTTCTAATGCTGAAGGAAGGAGAATGACGAACCGGATGCTTCGACCGTCCCTTCAAACACGTCCTTTCTCTAATGTCCGCGCAGGAACTTCTGAATGTACGGATCTTCAGCGCGGCGCAGGGACTCGTCAGTACCGCTAAAGATTACCTTGCCCGAACGCATCATCATCACCTTGCTATTGGTCAGGCAAAGACGTTCACCCTCGCGTTCAAACACGACCTGCCCCTCGTCATTAACCACGGCGTATTCAGAACAGATGTACTGCAGGTTGTTCATTTCGTGCGTGACGAAAATCGAAGAAACATCTTCCAGGTCGCGTAGCTTCATTGCTAGTTCGCAAATGGTGCGTGCTGTGGGCGGATCGAGCCCGGCGGTTGGTTCATCGAAAAGCACGATCTTGGGATCCCCAATCAATGCGCGCGCGATTCCAACTCGCCTTCGCATACCTCCTGAAAGTTCGGCCGGCATCTTGTCGATGGCATCTTCGAGATTGACAAAGCGCAGCATGCGTCGGACTTCTGGCTCAACCTCGTCTTCGGGAACGCCCTGTTCGTGCAGTCGATAGGCAACGTTGTCGTAGACGGAGAGTGAATCGAAGAGGGCGCCTTCCTGAAAGACCATGCCGATTTGCTTTCGGACGCTCATCATCTGCGTTTCGTTATAGAAGGTAATTTCCTTGCCGTTGACAAGCACGCGACCCGAATCAGGCTTTAACAATCCCAGCACGAGTTTGATGATCGTTGACTTACCGCCGCCGGAGCCGCCCAGGATGATCTTTGTCTCACCCTTCATCACTTTGAAACTAAGCCGGTCAAGAATCACGCGCTCGTCAAAAGAGAGGACGACATCCTGAAATTCAATAGCCGGAATAGCGCGATCGGTATCGTCGACCTCCGCAAAGGTCGACTCAGCGGCATCGTCGCTGACTTGGCCGGGAGGATGAGTGATATGAATTTCTCTCGATGTAGACATGACACCAACTCGCTTTTAGGTTAATTGCGTACCGAGCAGATACTGCAAAGCCCGGGATACGAAGAAGTCTGTGATGATGACGACAATCGAAGCAGTGACCACTGCGCGAGTAGTCGAGCGTCCCACACCGACTGTGCCGCCTTCTGTACTCAGTCCTTTGTAGCAGGCAATTGCGCCAATGATGACCGCAAAACTGATCGGCTTGATGACGCCGCCAATAATATCATCCGTCGTAATTCCGTCACGCACTGACGCGATGAATGAGTCCATAGACAAACCGTAAAGCGTGGTCGCGGCAATCCCCCCGCCGGCAATGCCGACCACGTCCGCTACCACGGTCAAGAGCGGCAACGTGATCACGAGAGCAATCATCCTGGGAGCCACTAGCTTACGAATCGGATCCGTGCCCAGCGCGCGCATGGCGTCGATCTGTTGCGAGACGGTCATCGAGCCGAGCTCAGCGGCGATTGCCGACCCGACTCGTCCGGCCACCATCAACGCACTCAGGACCGGACCCAATTCGCGGACCAGCGAGATCGCAACCAGTCGCCCGGTTTGCGATTGCGCGCCGTAGAATTGGAGCGTTGGATAAGTTTGCAGGGTCAAGACGCCGCCCGTAAAAAATCCTGTGAGCAGGATGATCGTCAACGAGCCGACGCCGATGACATCCATCTGGGCAATAATTTCGTTAATGTAGGTGGGACGTTTGAAGAGGCCACGCGCGGCACGGGCGGCCATTAACGTCGTCTCCTGCAGTTCGAGAAGAGCGCGCGTAGCGAAGTTCATTTTCAGCTTTTATGAGAGCAGTATTTGAACGAGGCCCGAAACCAATCCGGCACTGGAGCCACCCGATAATTTTAAAGAAGCGGGGGTCTAAGGTTGGTTCGTACTGAAATTCGCCTCGGTATTACGCTGTGACCTATGCAGTTAACGAGCGGCCTATCATGCGCAAAATGACGGGGATGCGTCAAGGCTAGAGTTACGGATGCCGCTCGGGCGGTCGCGATAAGGAAGGGGCTCGGTAGAAGTACTGACCGCAACCAGGGAGGCCATACATTCGATTTGAAAAAGACCAACTCTTAACTGGGAGTGCGGACGGCCCGTCCGCAAGGTGGAATGCCGAGACTTCGAACGTGTAATTTTGATTGGAGGCGCGGGGCGACGCGGCCGATGCCGTCCGCGCTCCCAGTGTCCGAGCGAAGCGTCCGCAAGGTGGAATGCCAAGACTTCGAACGTGTAATTTTGATTGGAGGCGCGGCGTGGCGGACGAGGCCGTCCGCGCCACCCGTAGTCCGATGGAAGGTTACGCGGGGAAGCTGGGGGAGTGGAAGACTGG
>JANNON010000320.1:0-39189 GCA_031399105.1 Blastocatellia bacterium
TGCTAATCGTAACCACTGTGCTCGCAGTACTGATAGTTGCTGTGGTCGCCGCCTGGTTGTTTTTCCGATCGAATAAGGCTGGCGCCGGTCGCCCCGTACCTGCTCCACGCAACATCTCATCAGAGCAGCCGGATGCGGGTACGCCGGCAGCTCCGGTTGAGACGACACTAACTCTAGCGCCCGAGATGGTTGATCGTGCGGGCATCAAGATCGAGGCGGTAGGCGAACAGCTGGCGGAGGCTAATACCGGTGGTCAGACTGCGACGGGCGTGGTTCGGGAAAATGCTTATCGCACGACGCCGGTTGTGTCTCTGGTTGGGGGTATTGTGCGGCGCGTGAATGTCGAGTTGGGCGCCAGCGTTAGACGAGGGCAGACTCTTGCTGTGGTATTTAGCAACGAGCTGGCGATGGTTCAATCCAGTTACCTTACGGCGTTTGCTGGTTTGGAAGAGCATCACAAACATCATGTGCGCACAATCCGGCTGTTGGAAATCGGTGCTGCCAGCCGGGAGGAGTTAGAACAGGCCACGACCAAGTTAAAGACAGCGGAAGCCGAGGTCGCTTCGCAGCGGCAAAAGCTACTGTTGTTTGGTCTGAGCCAGAGACAGGTGAGTGGGCTCAAATCATCATCACAGATCAGCTCGGAGGTCTCTCTGCCTGCTCCCAGCACAGGAACGGTCATTGCTCGCGCTGCGAATCCGGGAGAAGTAGTAGAAGCCAACAAAGAGATTCTGCGTATTGCCGATCTCTCAAGCGTTTGGGTTGTGGGTCAGGTCTATGAAAAGGACCTTGGGAGAATCCGGGTTGGGAGCGGCGCTAGCATTACCGCTGAAGCTTATCCCGGGAGGATCTTTCGCGGGCAAGTCTCCTACGTGGATCCCACTCTGGATACGGCCACGCGCACGGGGCAGGTTCGCGTTGAACTGGCAAACCCCGGTCAGCAGCTGAAGATTGGGATGTATGTGAACATCGCGTTTGCCACCGTGGGCGGTGCCGAGTCTACTGCGCCGACTGTGCCAACGGCTGCGGTCCAGAACATCAACAACCAGCAGGTGGTATTTGTGGCGACGAAAGAGCCAAACGTATTTGTGATGCGGCCAGTCCGACTTGGCCCAGAAGTCAACGGCCGGTACCCGGTTGTGGAGGGTTTGGCTGTCGGAGAGCGCATCGTCACTGAGGGCAGCTTTCTGTTGCGGGCTGAGTATCTGAAGACGGCTTCTGCCAATCATTCGCACTGAGTGCAATTTGGGACACGCCCGCCGCACAAGGGCGTTGGAGTTACCTTTTGATTTTCCGACAGTCAGCAAACCGCGCGGGCCCCTATCACCTTTTGGACCACCTAACAGCCACCCAATCCAGAGTGCATAAGCGGACGCGCAGATAACGCCAGCCCTCCGCCCTACACGCAAAACAGTTAAGTTGCTAGGCTTCCTGAGTTGCGTGCCACCCATGTTTCGTTCGTTTGCCATTCCTTCCCCATACTCTCCGGTTTTCTACCCGAGTGCTGGTTTTTCTGGCACGTATTGGCGACCTGGGAAAAATGAGTCCTGCCGGGTTGAATCTGTGAGGTGTTGAGAGAATACGTATTATTGGTGGAGCAGAGGAGGTCGAACTCCTGGCCTCCGCATTGCGAACCGGACTCTCGGCAAAGACGTAAGTTACTGCCTTTTCGAAAGTTGCAGCCACCAAGAGATTTCAAGGTTTTCCGGTTCTTCCCCATTCCTTCCCGTTGCATATACTTCGCGTGCAGTTATTTTTGGCCACGTATTGGCCACTTGGAAACTGATCCACACCAGAGCGCTTGAGATACCAATTTGGCATCCCAAAGATGTCATCGCTGGCAACTCGTCCATGGAGGCGATTGAAGAATTCTTATTAGAGTGAATCGGCGCCTAATCCTTCCATTTGACCTTTAGTTCTCATTTGCTGCCAGGCAAGCGCTTTCCGCAGGGGCATCATCTCCACAGCTATTCGCTTTAGGTTCCTGGGTTGTCTTGGTTTTGCTTTGGCTCGCGCCCGGGCCGCAGCAGCTTGGTTGTCCAGTGGAGCGCCGCTGGCTGCATAGCGACCCACGACGTGTGGACCACGCTTAAACTGATGGTGCCATCGAGATGCTCGTAGACCTTTACATTGTAGCCGGCCAACGAGTAGCGCCACTTCGTCTTCTCGATTTGCAAGACGCGATTGTCATAGCTGACCGTGTTATCACGCGCCACCGCTCGTTCATGCTGCAGGGCAACACAAAGTCGAGAGCGCGATTGCCCGAATGCGCCAAGTTGAATTTGAGTTGCGTTGACTCGTTAGCGAAAGGTGCCAGGCAAGGCTTCCCATATTTACTGTAGTCAAATTCAATATCACCTGGATCAGTGCGAAGATATTTTCCTAGGGTGATCCGTAAGTATGCTCGAGCAACCATAAACCGATTGCGGTCACTTCGGAAATGAAATCTATCCGCCCTTACCCGCTCGTCGGGAGAAAGCAGCTGGCGAAGTTGTTCTACGTGGTTCGCGAAGGATCGATAGGCATGAGCCAAACCTGAACATCATCCGGCGCCAGTGTGGGCCACTCAGGTGGACTAGACCAGGTTGAAACTGCCATCCTTGACGATTGACAACTGAATATTGAATTTCGAGTACAGAGCCAAACACTTCAGTTCTCGATTCACGTGAGGAGTAGGATGGGTGAGCACAACCACCGAGCTAATAGAGCTGATCAGGGGCCAATTCGCAGCTGCCCTCCGCATTGCGAGTGCGGAGGCATGTTTATAAGAGCCCGTCCCAAACGGTTCAATCCGGCGAGAAAACATTTCACATTTTGACACTTGGAAAATGAAAAGCAATAAAGGTTAGCGCCGTAAATATCTGATAACGTGAGTGTTGGGGGAGAAGAGGGGATCGAACCTGACCTCCGCATTCCGAATCGGACTCTCGGCAAAAACGTAAGTAATTGCCTTTTCTATGAAGCGGTTTCAACGGGGTTGAGTCTGTTGCGCTATGAAAGTTCTGCCTCGACCAATTCACTCACGGAACCTCGCATAGGGATACGCTGACCATTCGCGTTCTCGTGAGCTGGCGGTTGAGACTTGAGGCCTTCAATCTTTCGTGCCTGGTAACCGTTAATCTCATATCGCGAGCGCAAAATAATCATTTGGTTTCTCACAATCTTGAAACGAAGTAATTGACCGATTTACTCAAACACTTTAGGCTTTGCATGTTCCAGTTGTTGATGAGAGCCTACTCCGGCTCGTGTTCTTCGCGAGAGTTCCTCTCCATAAGCCATTTCTTTGTCTCTGGAAAGAATTAAGGTAAAGAGCTGACGCCTAAGGAAAGCTCTTTTAGAGCTTCGGAGCTGATCCAGTCTCATGGTTCAGCTCAAGTCTTCCAACTTTATATAACAGCTGAGCCAAGTGTTCAGAAACCGAGATCACAATCACTCCTCATCCTCTGAAACTGTTCCTCTGAAGAGTCAATCGGTAAGGTCGGATGCGGTTGCTAACAGTGCGGGTGTGGCGCGCGCACCTTCTATCACGCTGCCCAAAGGTGGTGGGGCGATAAGGGGGGTTGGTGAGAAGTTCGCCGCCAATCCGGTAACCGGGACCGGATCTTTGACAGTACCCCTAGCGACCAGCCCGGGCCGGTCAGGCTTTGGCCCACTACTTTCGCTGGCTTACGACTCGGGTGCGGGCAATGGGCCGTTTGGATTTGGCTGGAGTCTTTCACTGCCGGCCATTACTCGCAAGACAGACAAAGGACTACCGCAATACCGGGATGCGGAAGAATCTGATGTCTTCATTCTCGCGGGTGCTGAGGATTTAGTGCCATTTCTTCAGGCAGATGGCAAACGCTTTGAGGATGACACAAGTGCCCCAGGTTATACGATCCATCGCTACTGCCCGCGCATTGAGGGACTCTTCGCGCGCATCGAGCGCTGGACCAGGCAGGCGACGGGGGATACTCACTGGCGCTCCATCAGTCGTGACAACATCACCACGATCTACGGTAAAACGTTGGAGAGTCGCATCAGCGATCCAGTTGATCACCAACGCGTCTTCACCTGGCTAATCTGCGAAAGTTATGACGACAAAGGCAACGCCATCGTTTACCGGTACGCGGCGGAGAACGATCAAAACATCGACCGTTCGCTGGTCAACGAGCGGAACCGAAAACGATCAGCCAATCGATACCTGAAGCGCGTTCAGTACGGAAATCGCGACTCAAGATTGATCCAGCCCGATTTGACTTCAATGAAATGGCTGTTCGAGGTGGTCTTCGATTACGAGGAGGGCCACTACGAACCGCTGGCGCCCGACCAGCACTTGGCGGAAGGCGAACAGCATCAGCTCGCCCGAGCGGCCGCATCCTCGGCGCAGCCATGGTCTGTTCGCCCCGACCCGTTCTCGTCGCATCGTGCAGGATTCGAAGTCAGGACTTATCGACGCTGCCGGCGCGTCCTGATGTTCCATTTATTCGATGAGTTGGGAAGCGAGCCATATCTGGTGCGTTCCACCGAGTTCGAGTATGCCGACCTCGATTATTCGCAGCCTACTCCAAGCGACGACGAACTGACGCACCGCGGCAGCACGCGCTTCGCATCGTTTATCAGCCGAGTTATCCAATCGGGCTTCGTGCGTGATGACAACAAACTGGTCCTTGAGCGTAACGGTGTCAGCTATCAGACCTACCTAAAGAAAACCCTGCCGCCTCTTGAGTTTGAATATAGCAAGGCAAACATCCAGAACGACATCCGCGATATGGATCTCGAGAGCCTGGAAAACTTGCCCGTTGGGTTGGACGGCGCAAACTACAAGTGGATTGATCTGGACGGCGAGGGCCTATCCGGAATCCTGACCGAACAAGCGGACGCCTGGTTCTACAAGCTAAACTTTGGCGGGGGCAGATTTGGACCGCTCAAAGTAGTTGCAACCAAACCTTCTCTCGCCGATTTGCGCAGCGGACGGCAAGAACTCCTGGATCTGGACGGCAACGGACAGTTGAACCTTGCCAGTTTTGCCGGCCCGAGTCCGGGCTTTTACGAACGAACGCCCGACGAAAACTGGAAACCTTTCAAAGCATTCGCTCAGCTACCCAATATTCGCTGGGATGAACCGAATCTGCGTTTCGTGGATCTAAACGGTGATGGTCACGCAGATGTCTTGATCACTGAGAACGAAGTGCTCACCTGGTACCCTTCGTTAGCAGAGGGCGGCTTTGATTCGGCCCGACACGTCCGCAAGCCTTTTGATGAGGAGCGAGGCCCGCGTTTGGTGTTGGCCGATGGGACTCAATCAGTCTATCTCGCCGACATGGGCGGTGATGGTTTGACCGATCTCGTGCGGGTACGGAACGACGAGGTGTGCTACTGGCCCAATCTGGGCTATGGCCGTTTTGGAGCAAAGGTCACGATGGACAACGCTCCTCACTTCGACCTGCCCGATCAGTTCAATCAGAATCGCATTCGCCTGGCAGACATCGATGGTTCGGGAACTACCGACATCATCTATCTTGGTCGCGACACTGTTCAGCTGTACTTCAATCAGTCCGGCAATCGCTGGAGCTCTCCGCGCAGACTGAGCCAGTTTCCTCATGTGGATAATCTTTCCTCGGTGACGACTGCGGACTTACTCGGCAACGGCACCGCGTGTCTGGTCTGGTCGTCGCCCTTGCCCGGCGACCTGCGGCGTTCGTTACGGTACATAGACCTGATGGGCGGGCAGAAGCCTCATCTGTTGATTAAGTCGGTCAACAACCTCGGGGCTGAAACCCAAGTCCACTATGCGGCATCCACGAAGTTTTATCTCGCCGACAGGCTTGCCGGAAAACCCTGGACTACAAAGATTCCATTCCCGGTCCACGTCGTCGAGCGTGTTGAAACCTACGACCACGTCAGCCGCAACCGCTTTGTCACCCGCTACGCCTATCACCATGGATACTTCGACGGCGTCGAACGCGAATTTCGCGGATTCGGTATGGTGGAGCAGTGGGATGCGGAGGAGTTCGGGGATTACGTTTCCGGCGTGACGGAATTCGAAGGCGGACAGGAGCTCGCCCCGGAGTTTTACCAGCCGCCTGTGCTCACGCGCACGTGGTTTCACACTGGCGCATACCTTGACGGTCACAGGATTTTGCATGGGTTGCGAGATGAATATTACTTGCAACAGCAGCAACTTCCCGAAGCTGTACTGCCCGCAAGTCTGGATGCAGAAGAACTCCGTGAATGCGTGCGGGCGTTGAAAGGCTCGCCACTGCGGATGGAAGTCTACAGCTTCGACGGTACGGCGCACGAGCAGCATCCGTTCACAATTGTCGAAAACAATTACGAAGTTCAACTGATTCAACGTCGTGGAGAAGCGAGACACGCGGTCTTGATGCCGCTCGGTCGTGAGTCTGTCACCCTTTACCACGAGCGCAATCCTTCGGACCCGCGAATCGCTCACAGCTTCAGTCTTGAATACGATCTTTACGGCAACCTGCTCAAGTCCGCTTCGGTCGTGTATGGCCGACAGACGACCGATACGACGCTGCCGCTCACAGTAATAGAAGATCAGCAGCGCATGTATGTCAGTTACACGGAGAACGATTTCACGACAGACATAGCTTCAATAAATCCTACGACGCCATACCGGCTGCGAGTGCCCTACGAGTCGCGCAGTTACGAGATAACGGGCATCCGAACGGCCTTCGACTTGTTTACCTTTGATGAGATCAAGAGCCAGATCGCTGGAGCAGAAGCGATTGCGTATGAAATCATCGCCGACGGTGTGACTCAGCAAAAGCGATTACTGTCGCAAGGCCGCATACTCTTTCTCGACAACAACCTGAACCCCCTGCCGTTAGGACAGAGAGATACTCTTGGACTATCGAGCCAAAGCTTTCAACTAGCACTCACGCCGGAAGTGGTAGCCGCGCACTACGCGGGCAAAGTAAGCGACGCGGATCTGACCGCAGCCGGTTACGTGCAATTCGCCGGAGATGCGAACTGGTGGATACCGTCCGGGACATCGATTTATCCGGCTAATCCACACCAGCATTTTTATATCCCAACTGGCGCGACAGACCCGCTGGGCGTCGAGACGATTGCGACGTTTGATAAGTACGACCTGCTTAGAGAGAGTGTGCGGATACAACAAGCCGCTTGGAGCGAAGTGACGGCGACCAACGATTACCGCGCGCTCGGCCCGGTGATGATGACCGACCCGAACAAGAACCGTTCTGCCGTGGAGATAGATGCCTTAGGGCAGGTAGTGAAGTCCGCGGTGATGGGTAAAGAAGGCTCGACGGACGGCGACACGATTGACGATCCGAGCACGCGAATGGAGTACGAGCTATTCAACTGGATCGAGCATGGCAAACCGAACTTCGTCCATACTTTTACACGCGAGCAACACGGGGCGTCGAACCCACGTTGGATGGAGAGTTACGTCTACTCCAATGGCGGCGGCGGCGTCGCCATGGTGAAAGCTCAGGCGCATTCGGGTTTAGCTCTACAGGTGGATGAAGAAGGCAACGTGTCGGAAGTGTATGCCGATCAGCGCTGGGTCGGTAACGGGCGTACGGTACTGAACAATAAAGGGAAACCAGTCAAACAGTACGAGCCTTACTTCAGCGTCACGCATGAATATGAAGACGAGCAAGCCTTAAGCGAAATCGGTGTCACGCCTCTCCTCGACTACGACGCATTAGGGCGAAATATTCGCACAATCTCACCGAACGGGACGCTGGCGCGGGTTGAATTCAACCCGTGGATGCAAAGGGTATTTGACGGAAATGACGCGGTTACCGAAAGCCACTGGTACGCGGAGCGAGGCAGCCCCAACCCGGCGGAAGAAGCCGAGCCGTTGAACGACCCCGAGCGCCGCGCCGCATGGCTGGCGGCGAAGCACGCAGGTACACCCGGCGTTTTTCATCTCGACAGCCTCGGGCGACCGGTGTATGGCATCTCGGATTACGGGGGTGGTCTGACTGCGACGGCGCGTACCGAGAGCGATTTGACCGGGCGGTTTTTCAAAGTCTTCGATCAATTCCAACGTGAGGTAGGCAACGGGTTCAGCAGCATGACCGGCATACCGGTATGGAGCGAGAGCGCGGAAAAGGGTCGCCGGTGGATGTTTCCGAACGTGCTCGGGGCCGTCGTCAAGGCATGGGATGAACATGGACGGGAGGTGCGGGTCGAGTACGACAACCTGCACCGTCCGCTTAGCACCTTCGTGAAGGAATCTGGGAAGGCTGAGGTCCTGGTCAACTATTTATTGTACGGAGATCGCCACCCGAACGCCGAACAACTGAACCTGCTCGGTGTCGCGCATTTGATTTTCGATCAATCGGGTATGGTCCGCGTGCCTGAGCTTGATTTCAAAGGCAATCCCAAAAGCGCAGAGCGCATCCTGGCGCGAGATTACGAAAATTACATAGATTGGACGAAGGTGGCCGGCCAGCCCGACTACAACACCGTTCAAATAGCAGCGGACACGCTCCTTGAAACCAGTGAGGTTTTTACCGCCAGTTCCGTTTACGATGCGCTGAATCGTCCGACTCGTGTGACGCTGCCTGACGCGACCGTCATCGTGCCGACCTACAACGAGGCGGGCTTCCTGGACACCCTTCAAGCTCAACCACGTGGACAAGGTGTCGTCATAGAATTCCTGAAAGAGCAGGATTATGACGCTAAAGGCCAGCGACAGTTTGCACGATATGGCAACGATCTCTATACCAGATACTTTTACGATCCGAAGACCTTCCGTTTGACCCAACTCCTGACCTATCCATCCGGCACTGATCCAGAGACTAACGGCCTGCAGAATTTGCGGTATACCTACGATCCGGTCGGCAATATCACCCAGGTTCGTGACGACGCACAACAGACTTACTACTTCAATAATGCGGTCGTGAAGCCAGAATCTCGCTACGAGTATGACGCTCTTTATCAGCTAGTGCGTGCGACTGGGCGAGAACATGCGGGCGGGATGAACGACGCAATCCGTGATCACGGAGCCCTCTCTGCTCATCCACAGTTACCTCATCCAAACCATCTTCAGGCCGTACGAACTTATACCGAAGACTATGAGTATGACGTGCTCGGCAATCTCCAAACGTTGCGGCATCGCTTCAAAAACCAGGCGGGAATTGGCGCAGGTTGGACGCGCCGTTATCAGTATGCCTATGAGGGTAATGCCGCGAACAGTACCAATCGCTTGAGCGCGACGAGTGAAACAGGCGACCTGGACGATGGCCCCTACAGCGCAACATACGACCATGACGTCTACGGCAACATGACGCGCATGCCGCACCTGGCCGCGCTTGATTGGAACTTCATGGACCAGTTGCGGCAAGTCGACCTGGGTGGCGGCGGCACCGCCCACTACGTCTACAACGGAAGCGGGACACGAATACGCAAAGTCATAAATCGTCCAGGCACAAAGCAGCTCGAATGGATTTACCTCGGCCCGGTCATGATTTACCGACGAAAGCGGCGCGACACCAACGCGCTTGAGTTTGAGCGATGGACGGTTCACATTAGCGACAACACAGGCCCGTTCGCACAGGTAGACACCAAGACGACGGATGTAAACAACAGCGACCCGGATAATCCGCTCGATGTGCCTCTCATACGCTATCAATATTCCAACCATCTAGGCTCCGCCGCTATCGAGACAGACGATGCCGGCAACGTCATCTCTTACGAGGAATACCATCCTTACGGCACATCCGCATATCGCAGTGCCAAACCGGGATTCGATTTGAGCTTGAAGCGTTTTCGCTTTAGCGGAAAAGAGTGCGACGACGAAACGGGATTGTATTACTTCGGGGCGAGATATTACGCAGCATGGCTCGGAAGATGGACAAGCAGCGACCCGGCCGGATTTGTGGATGGGGCGAACTTGTTTCGCTATTGCGTGAACAACCCTGTCAGTCGCAAAGATCCAACCGGTCTTCAGACGGAGCCCCTTCCGAAGCCTTTGCACTACTCCATCAAGGCTAGCACCACAGAAGTGAAGCCGAGCTTGGAAGAGTTTCGCGCGAGGGCCTTTAAGGAGGACGGCACTGAGTTAGACCCACGGGTCAACGAAGGAAATGCCGAGATTACCTGGAAGTCTAATCCGGGAATCCTCAAAGGCGGCCTCGACGGTGGCGGGAGGGTCACTTTTGATGGAGGGGGAACCTGGAATCTCACGGCAAAAGTCGGGGTAGAGTCGTGGGAGCCCATGGTGTCTATAAAAATTCAACTTGATCCTAATCCGCCGCCAACCACGGAGATTCAGACTAGTCCGATTCCCAAAGTAGACCTCCCTGAAGCTCCGCCCGGAACTAATTTTCCGAAATTGGAGGCGTCCCTGAGAAACAGAGTCAGAACTGATTTGGGGCTGATTGGCCGCCAACTTCAGGTGCAGCATCCTTTCCCGTGGAGACTCGCGAGGACACTCAACCTGACTGAAAAGATTTGGAATGACCCGTCTTTCGTTCACCCGATCAGCAACGCACCCGGAACCGGTGGAACGATAAACAACAAAAGTTATTCAACACAACACACCTATACAGATCGAGGATACTTTCGCCAGCGATTCGGAAAGCTGAACGAAAAATATGGCTCAGTGCTTTCTAAGAGAGCCATCGGGCTTCTGGCGGCAGGAGATGCGCGCAAGTCGGTTACTGGGAGCAGAGGGCCGATGTATCTGAAGGAATACATAGTTGCTCCGACGATCGGAGGAGTTGCTGGACATGCCTTGCTGGGTGCGACGAGGAATTTCGTGCCCTTCGTTGTAGAGACTGAAATGGGTCTCATGGGTGCAGGGATGGTGCTCTACAACGCTGGATTGACCGCGGCGGGGGGAGCTGTATATGCCGCTGCGTCCTATGTTCCTGTGGCCGGAGCCGGTCTCGTTGCCGGCGCGGTGGTGGGAAATGCAGCCGAGAACGTCGCCAAAGAATTCGGCGCTAGTGAAGAAATGGCCCAGGGAGTTGGATTTCTTGCGGCGGTTGGAGCAGGCGCAGGGGTTGGTGCTCTCATCGGCTCAGTAGTCCCGATTGTAGGAACTGGTTTTGGTGCCGTGGTCGGCGCACTGGCCGGACTAATCGGGTACGGGATAAGCAAGTGGTTTTGATGCCAGGACCGGTGTCAGAACCCAACCTCGAAGCAGCGCTGGAAAAATTTGGAGACTCTCTTCACAGATGAAAACACTTACAGTACCCATCGCACTCAACGAATCATCGTACAACGTCGTCGTACTGCACCAGACGTTAGAGGTCCTTGGACTTCCCGTCACGAAAAGGGAAGTTGAGATGCGCATGGCTGGGGCGGACACGCTCAAGCAAGTGCGAGCGCTGCAAAAGCCTTTGAACGTTGGGGTTGACGAGTCTGTCCTGGTTGACGCTGCGACGGCGGCGGCGATCGGGGAGGCGTTGGAGAAGGGCGGCTTCACGGCGGCGGAGCGTTCGTTCACGGTGAGCGGCGCGGTCAGGTTGCAGGTGGGTGCTGTTAACAATCTTCAAAATGGCTCCGGCAACAATCCCAAAGACAGGTCTGTAAATAATCTTCAAGCCGGTTCGGTAAGAAAACAACAACGCTTGCTCGCTTTCGATCTCGACCTGCGCGGCATTGCGATTTATCGAACGGCAAAGACGCTGGCGGAGATCGAGAAGATCGGCGGCTTCGAATTCCTCGGTCAAACTACATCGGACAATCGCGGTAACTACAGTCTGACGTTCTACGATTGGCAATACCGGCGTGCCGAGCGTAAGAAAGCCGACGTGGTGGTATACGCCGTTACGGAAGACAAAGCGGGCGGGCGCATCATCGGCCTCTCGCGCCTGATTAATTCCGAAGATTATTCCGACGATGGTTTCGTCCGAAACGTGGATGTCCTAGTCGCGCAAACGGACGCGCGGACGGAATACGAAATCCTGATGGAAGCGTTGAATGCTTTCCTGAAAGAGAGCGACACGACCCTCCGCGAACTCGCTGCTTCTCCTGAACAGTTGGCCTTCACCGCCAGCGAGCTCGACGTGAAACGCGATTGGATCAACATTGCCGCCGGCGCAGAGTTACTTGCCCAATCGGTACAGCCATTGACGCCGCCAAAGACGAGCAAGTCGAGCGAGCAACAGCTTTCTCACGAGCTGCTTTACGGCATCGGCCGCCAGGACATTGAGCTTGATTGGGTCGTCTTATTTAGAAAGCATGAAGACGAACTGCGCGCGGCGATCGACAAATCCGCGGCCGAAAGAATCATCCGCGAATTCTCCGAGAGGGAAGTCGCAACGTTTCTTCGCGCGCTACGAGATAGCGCAAGTAAACAACTCCTGGACGACGATTCGGAGGGCGATGGTAAGACGCTGAACGCGATGCTTTCAAACGCGCTGCCGAAGGAAACACAGCGCCTCTCGTTCCTGAATGCAGTGGCAACGTTCAAAGGCAGCGACTTCAGGGAATTCTGGAGCAAGCATCTGCCTGCGCAACCGGAATTCAAAGACCAGCCCGAGCTGGTTTCAAGTCTCTTGCTGACCCAGCAACTCGCGCTAATCACCGGCAATCATCAACCTTTAATCAATCTGTTGCAGGTAAATCGAAAGGTCAATTCAACCCATCAGTTGTTCGACCTTGAAGCGAAAGACTGGTCCGAACTCATCAGGGAAACCGGCGTGCCCGACTTCGTGGCTGGACAGAGCGACGAGGAAAAGGTCAACGCTTACGCTGAACAACTGCAGACCCTACTCAATGCCGCCTTTCCTACTCAGCGGATTAGGAAGATGGTGGAGACGAATCAACTCCCCATCGAAAACAGGGAAGTCAAGGAAAGCATTACCCGTTTCCTTGCGAATACTCCGAACTTCGATTTCGCCTCCTCGCGCGTTCACGATTTTGCGAAGGAGATCAGGGAGGCATTGTCCCCGCGAAGTTCCGGAGCGACAAAACGCAAATCGAGCAAAGTCACCGCGCGTACTCAAGCAACGACCGAGTCGTCGGTAATTGAACCGAACGTCGCCGCACTCACAAACGAGTTGATGAAAATGCAGCGGGTGTTCCAGGTGAGCACTACGCCCGAAGCCATGGCCGGATTGATGAAACAAAACCTCAATTCCGCCTACACCATCGCCAACATCCCGGAGAAGAGTTTTATCAAGACTCATGCGGCCGAGTTAGGCGGCGAGGCTGCGGCCTTTGCGATTCACCAGCGCGCCTCGCACGTTGCGGCGCGGGCCGAAATGGCGGCCATGCACATGATGGAGTATTCGCAAGGCCTGACGCCCGCATACGCCATGGGAGCTGAGGAACAGGCAGAGGCCATGACGGTGCTTCTCGATAAGATTCCAAACTAC
Organism: Blastocatellia bacterium; assembly: GCA_031399105.1. Classification (GTDB taxonomy): domain Bacteria; phylum Acidobacteriota; class Blastocatellia; order Pyrinomonadales; family Pyrinomonadaceae; genus PSRF01. The sequence goes on from JANNON010000320.1 coordinate 13,311, forward strand.
GCGCAGCTCTTCGGCAGTCCCGACCTTTGCGAATGCGAGCATTGCCGTTCGGTCTTCAGCGCGGCCGCGTATTTCGTCGACCTGCTGCGGTTCCTTTCGCGTAGCGCGGCTAACCATGAAAACAAGACCCCATTCGACATGCTGGCCGAGCGCCGGCCGGACCTGCAACACCTACCGCTGACTTGCGAGAACACGAATACGATCATCCCTTACATCGACTTGGCCAACGAGGTGATGGAGCACTACACCGCTAAAGCTTCGCTGGACCAGTTTAAGGGTTACGACACGGGAGGAACGACCGTTGAAGAGTTGCGCGCCAATCCGCAGAATTTCAATCTCGAGGCTTATCGCAAACTGAGCAACGTGAAGTATCCGTTCACGCTTCCGTATCACCAGCCGCTCGACGTGATCCGGCTTTACAGCGAGCACTTGCAAGTCAGTCGCTACGACGCCATGAAGGCGATCAATCCTGTGCCGGACCCGACAACCGCCCGCGCGGTCGCGGCAGAGTCGCTGCGGCTTTCTGAGGAAGAGTACAAGATCCTTACCGGCGTCGATTTTGCCGGTTCGCCAGTTCCCGTCACGCTGCTGCCTCAGTACTTCGGCTATGCCACCGCGGGCCAGATCGAGAACATGAAGGCCGTGCGCGAATTCCTCCGCCGATCGGGTGTCGCATATACGGACCTGATTGAACTGGTAAGCACGCAGTTCATAAATCCGTTCCAAGGAACGCTCGATTTTCTGCAAAAGACATTTTCCAACTCATCGATTGGGTCGAAGGGACTTTATACAAAGCTGAGTGCGATCAAGTCCGCAGCGCCAAACCCGCCGAGCGACCCGGAGATCCTTTCGGCCTTGGGGGAGACCATTACACCCGCTGAGTTTGGCACTTGGGTAACAGATAACTTCCCGGGTTTTCAGGAAGTCATCACTCTCTTCGAACCCAATTCGCAGTGCAATCTGGACACGACCGAGCTCCGCACGATTCAGAGCATCTACGAGCCGCTGCCAACTTCCGGCGTTTCAACGAATACCTGGTCAAAAATTCATCGCTTCATACGCTTGTGGAGAAAGCTCGGCTGGACCATCCACGAGGTTGATCTGATGCTGGCGGCACTTGGCGAGACGGATATCACGCCAGGAACGATCTCCCGGCTCGAATCGGTTGCGCTCCTGCAATCAGCGACCAAACTGCCGCTCAATCAATTGGCGGTGCTCTGGGGAAACATAGACACCTACGGAGACAAGTCGCTCTACCGAAAACTCTTTCTCAATAAAGCAGCGCAGCAGATTGACGAGGCTTTTCAGGCTGATGCCTGGGGCGAGTATCTTCAGGATGATTCCAAACTACTTGGTGAGCATCAATCGGCGATCCTGGCCGCCTTTCGCATCCGTGAAGATGATTTGGCCGCGATTCTCAGCGTGGCGAAGGTAATCGACACCAATTCGGTATCCAGCCTTCCTGTTCCGCGAGCAATCGACATGAGCACGGACGCTCTCGATCTTGCCAACCTCAGCACGATTTATCGTCACGTCGTGCTGGCCAGGGCGCTGAAGATGACCATCTCCGATCTGTGCAGTCTGATCGCATTGTTTGACGCCGCGCCCTTCAGCCAATGGAATGTTCCACTGAAGAAGTTCGACCAGATAGCGCCTCACGAGACTTACGAGTTTTACCAGTTGGCGTTATCGACAAAGGCCGCCGATTTCAAGCCCGCACTGCTCGAATACATCATGCTTGGCACGCTGCCCGCAGATTCGAAGATCGGTCTCGCCAAAACGAAATCACTGCAAACGGCTAGAGCCATTCGGGACGCATTCGCTGTCATTGACCAGACCCATCCGGAGGTCGCTCCTTCACCGCTAACGCCGGAAATCATCAGCGCCAAATTAGCTCTCAGCTACACGCCTGAGGTCGTCAGCCGCTTTATCGGAATCCTGGATGGAACAGCGACCTTCGAAGTCGTAACGGATTTCAATCTCAGTATCGTCACCACCGACTCGTCGCTGTTTTCAGCTGGCCATTTTTCAGACCTCTCTGGTCTCGTAGCACAACTCGTCAGCCAGCAGGATGCCGTTTCAAACTACCTCTGGAAGATTTTTGATTCGACGAGCCAGCAAGTGCTGAAGGATCCGAAGTCCACCGTTGCTCAAAAGCAAACAGCTTTGGTTAAAGAACTCAACATAATTCTTGCTGGCGGTTCAATTTATGACAGTAACCGGTTCGCGGGCATAGCGCTTTCGACGGAGACGGAGGCGTTGCGAGATAAAAACCCGCAAGGCGCGGCTGAGATCCGGTTGAATAGGTTGCTGCTGGAAGATGCTTACCCGCTGAAAATAGCGAATAGCTTCATAACCATGAAGTTCGCTTACTCGAGGAGCACCGGACGCCTGACTTGCAACGGAGTCATGACCGATAGTGAGCGTGTTGCGCTAACCTCGCTCCCAAATATTACTTCCCATTTCGTGGACGCAGTGGATCAACTCTACGCGGCTCCCGAGACATTTATCAGCACTTACTTCAGTAGCGTTTTTAGCGATCTCCCGGAGGCCAATAGCAAGCTGCTCGATCGCCCGCAACAGATTACGCCGGCCACGTTTGAGGAAAAGCTCGCCTACATTTACGACCAATTCATTCCAATCGGGAGGAAGAAGTTACGTCGCGAGGTAGTTACACAGCAGATTGCCACGCTGATCGGACTCCCGGAAAAAGCCACGGCCCTGCTGATTGATGACGATATCGAGTCGATGATCACAGCCCTTTCAAACGCCGGGTTCTCAGCCGATTACTTCATTGATAACAAGTGGAAAACCCTTGGCCTGAACAGAACCGACAGCGCGATCGATTTTTCGTGGGGGCCAAATGCTCATGACGGGCTAGCGCCCGGCGTGGATAGTTTCAGTGTTACTTGGACCGCTTATCTCGGCGCTCCGAAAAGCGGGGAGTATACGTTGGTCGTAGACATTGGGGCAGCGGACCATTATTTCAGGCTTTATCTGGACGACAAACACATTCTCGAAAACAACGGCGCCATTACGTCATGGCAAACACTGGTCTCTCTCAACGCGGGCCAGCTCCACTCATTGAGATTGGAATTCTCAGAAACAACTGACACCGCTGCTGTGCGGTTGCAATGGAAAACGGCCACGACCGCACGTGAGGTTGTTCCGGCTGTGGTTGCGTATCCCGCGGCCATTCTCGATCAGTTTGTGGCGGACACCTCGGTGTATTACCGGGCCGCAAAATTCATCCTTGGATTCAAACTTAGCGAAACCGAGCTCAACCACTTCATCGAGAACAGCGCGGATTTCGCAAACATTGATTTTAAGTCACTGAACACCGCCGCCTGGAAGCGCATCAACGACTACACCACGCTGCGAGTCGCCATGCCGCAAGCACAGGCGTTGCTCACGGATGTATTTGCGCTCGCTCACACTAATCCGCTGGTTACAGTTCTTGATGATCTCGAAGAAGTACTTTTCTGTGCTACGGCTTGGGATCGGGCGAGCCTGCAATTTCTCGTGGCTGCGTTTTCGTTAACCCGCGCTGACTTCAAGAACGAAATTGCGCTCAACCGCCTGCGCCAGGTAATGCAGATCGTCGGCAAGACCGGACTCTCGGCGCAAACGATAGCCACTTGGGGAGCGCCGGACACTGATTTCGACAAGCTTAACGCCACCGCACAGTTGTTGAAGAACACGGTGCGAGCAAAGTATGAAGAGAAAGACTGGCTTGACCTTGCCGGAAAACTGAACAACACGATTCGTGAAAACCAGCAGCAGGCCCTGATCGCGTATCTGCTGACGAAAGCGGAAATTCAGGAGTGGGGCGCGCAGGATGCCGACGGGCTATTCGAGTATTTCCTTATCGACGTGCAGATGGGCGCGTGCATGGATACGTCGCGGATCGTGCAAGCCAACTCGTCGGTTCAGATGTTCGTCAGCCGCTGCCTGCTCAATCTGGAAAGCAAGAAGTCGAGTGGTAGCGAGAAGGGGGTTTCGCCCGGAGCTATTGATCGCAACCGTTGGGAGTGGATGAAGAACTACCGCGTGTGGGAAGCCAACCGAAAAGTGTTTCTCTATCCTGAAAACTGGCTGGAGCCTGATTGGCGCCATGACCGCAGCGAGTTTTTTAAAGAACTCGAATCGTATCTGGTGCAGAACGACATAACCGATCGCAGCGTCGAGCAGGCGTTCCGCGACTATCTAACCAACCTCAATGAAGTGGCGAACCTGGAAGTGTGTGGCCTTCACAAAGAGAGCCACAAAGACGGCAAGCTCAAATTTCTGCACGTCTTCGGGCGCACGCACAACGCGCCATACAAATTTGTCTATCGCACCTGGAACGAGTTCCGAAAATGGAGTGCGTGGGAAAAAGTGCCGCTGGATATTCGCTGCGTTGAAAACGGCGACCAGAGCGGCGTGCATTTGCTGCCGGTAGTGTGGAAGAACAGACTGTTCTTGTTCTGGCCCGAGTTCATCAAAGTTCAAGAAGCCCCGCCCTATACCAAGAGACCAGAGGACGCCTTTGGCGATTCGGTGTCCATATTCAAAGCCATACCTTCATGGGAAATTCGTCTGTCGTGGAGCGAATATGTCGATGGCAAATGGAGTCCCAAGCAAGTGTGCAAAGAGTTCATCAAACTCCAGCCCGCTGACTGGGACATCGTTTCGGAGTCGAGGCTTAGATGGGTTTATGTGATCGACGCTAATCAGGAACTGCAGATCCGCGCCCACTGCCTGGATAATAGGAAGTTGCTCCCTACCGATCTTTGGCGCGAGTTGGGATCGTTCAATCTCTCAGACATAACCTCAAAAGTAGAGGCCGCGGCCTATTGGATGTCGGCTCCTCTTGCTCATGCGGCTGGGGACGGGTGGAAGGGGTACGGCTTGTCGTTCATGAATTACTCGAAGGACGGCAAGCTGCAACTAGCCGGCGACGACTACTTGAGAGAGCAGGTCAGCCACAACGTGCTTGTGACGCCAACGCGGCCAGACTATGTCCAAAGGCTGAAGGATCCATTCTTCTTCCGCGACAGCCGGCGTACTTACTTTGTCCGTCCAGTGGATATCACTTTTCTGGAGTTGGTGCAGGACCCACGCAGTTTGTCACCTTTTCCGGGACTGCCGGCAAAGACGAAGACCCCGAGTGGACCCTCGAAAGACAACAACCCGTCTCCTGTCGTGAAGAGAGAACTGAGCTCCGCAACGAGCCTACAACTCAAGGTTCTGTCTGAAGGCCCGGACTCCGGCCTGACGGCGAGCGCCGGTTCGCATTCTTTCACCTTCGGTGGAGAAGTGGCGCACATTGAAAGTTCATTCGGCGGGATTGCAGCCACACTTGATTCTTCCTGGACTCAAACCGTGAGGCACGACAAGGGGCTCGAGTTTCACACCTTCTACCACCCCTTCTCCAGTCAATTCGTCAAGAATCTAAACCAGCGGGGCTTCAATGGTTTGATGGAAAGCGATACGGCTCTTGCTTCGGACAAAGGCGACACTTTTGAGAGCAAGTACGATCCAAATTTTATCAACGGGTTCGTGCAAAAGGTGTCGGAATTTCCAAACCGGACCTTGTACCAGGAAAACGTTTGCTTCGATGTTAACGGGGCCAACAGCATTTACAACTGGGAGCTGTTCTTTCATGCGCCGTTGTACATTGCGATTCGCCTGAGCAAGAACGGCAAGTTTGAAGAGGCGATGAAATGGTTTCACTACATCTTTGATCCGACGACGGATGACATGCCGCAGGACGGTCAGTCGGCAGTTTCGCGCTACTGGAAAGTACTTCCTTTCAAAACCACGACTGGCCAGAGTCTGGAAGAGTGGTTTCGTAATTTGGCTCCAAGCACTGGCAAAGAAAATGGCGACATCGCTGAGTGGCGTGACAATCCGTTTGACCCGCACCTGATCGCCTCGAACCGTCCGCTGGCTTACATGAAGCACGTGGTCATCAAATACGTCGAGAACTTGATCGCCTGGGGTGATTCGCTGTTCCGGCAATTTACGATGGAGAGCGTCAATGAGGCGCTTCAGATTTACGTCATCGCGAACCACATTCTGGGCCCGCGTCCGGAGTTCGTGCCGAAGCGTGGGGAGATCAAAGCCGAAAGCTATGACAGTCTTAGGATCAAGTTGGATGATTTCTCAAACGCGCTGGTCGAGTTGGAAAATCTTTTCCCCTTTAGCAGCGACGTGCCGGTCAGCACATCTTCTGGTGGATCGAATATTTTGAGTGTTGGATCGGCGTTGTACTTCTGCATCCCACCAAACGAAAAGTTACTGGACTATTGGGATACCGCTGCTGATCGTCTGTACAAGATCCGCCATTGCCAGAATATCGATGGCGTAGAGCAGCATCTTGCGCTCTTCTCACCGCCGATCGATCCGGCTGCGCTGATTCAGGCCGGCGCGCAGGGCCTGAGCCTTGGCAGCATTCTCGCTGACCTCAGCAGTCCGCCGCCGATCTATCGTTTCTCGTTTCTCATTCAGAAGGCGAATGAGTTTTGCGGGGACGTGAAAGCACTTGGCTCGGCGCTGCTTTCGGCGCTCGAGAAAAAGGATGGCGAAGAGTTAAGCCGGCTGCGCGCGTCGCAGGAAACGCAGATGCTCGAGCTGATGACTGCGATCAAGGAGCGTCAGGTGCTCGACGCGAAGGTTGCTAAAGAGAATTTCGAAAAGGCGAGAGAGACTGCGTTGTTCCGATTGCGCCGCTACATTGCGCTACTTAGCAACGACTCCGTCACCGTCCCCACGGCACCAACCGTCGGTGCAACACTGACCGCCGATAGTCAGCTACCTGCTGATACAAACATCCCAACTGTCCCTATTGACGTTGATGTAGCACTGGTCGATAGCCGCGAGGCCGGAGTGAAGTTAATCTCCAGAGAGAAAGCAGATCTAGACAAGAGTCTGCAAGCGATGGTTTCTCAGACGTTTGCCGCCACCCAGGAAGCTATTGCCGGCACTCTCCACCTTATCCCAGATTTTGGGGTGGACTTTAAGCCATTTGGGCTTGGCGCAGGAACCAAGCTGGGTGGATCTTTCCTGGGCGCGGCGGTTTCGGCGTTGGCCAAGATCCCCCAAATTGCGTCCAGCATTCTCTCGTTTGAAGCGAGTCAAGCCGCCAAAATGGCGTCTTACATTCGACGCGACGAAGAGAATACCTTCCAGGCAAATTCAGCAGCGAGGGATATTATCGCGCTCGACAAGCAAATCACCTCGGCGGACATTCGCGTTCAGATTTCGGAGCAGGAGTTAAGGAATCACAAACAGCAAATTGAAAACGCCAAAGCGACCGAACAATTCCTCAAAGACAAGTTCACCAACCAGGAGCTGTATCAATGGATGAAAGAGCAGCTCTTCGCCGTTTACAAAGAGAGTTACAACCTCGCCTACGACATGGCTAAGAAAGCTGAGAAGGCCTACCGATATGAGATGGGAACTGAACTGGCGAGCTTCATTCAGTACGGTTATTGGGAAGGCTCGAAACAAGGGCTGGTTTCCGGAGACAAACTGCAACTCGCTCTGCGACAGCTGGAGAAGTCATATCTCGAACAGAACCGCCGCGAGCTGGAACTGTCCAAGAGCATTTCGCTGGCGAGGCTCAATCCGCTGGCGCTGATCGAATTGCGCGAGACCGGTAAGTGCCATGTATCTGTGCCGGAAGAGTTGTTTGATCTCGACTTCCGCGGCCACTACAACCGGCGTCTCAAGTCAACGCGTATTACCATTCCGTGCGTGGTGGGACCGTATGCCTCTATCAGTTGTTCATTGCGGCTGTTGAATAATTCAATTCGCATCAACACGACAATGAACAACGCTGGTAACTACGAGCACGAAAACGATCAGGGCTTTCCGATTGACGACGACCGTTTCCGCACGAATCACACTCCGGTAACTGCCATCGCCACTAGTTCCGCGCAAAACGATTCCGGTATGTTCGAGTTCAATTTCCGCGACGAGCGTTACTTGCCTTTTGAACGCGCCGGAGCAATCAGCGAATGGCAGATTGAACTGTCGACTGAAAGAGAGTTGCGACAGTTCGACTATGCAACTATCTCTGACGTGATTCTGCATCTCGACTACACCGCGAGAGACGCCGGCGGGCCGTTTAAAGATAAATCAGCGGAGTACCTCAGAGACCGCTTCATTACGAATCAGGACGATCTGGCGAAGCAACCCTTCATGCAATTGTTCGACCTGAAGCATGAATTCCCGACCGAGTGGTACAGGTTCCTGCATCCGGCAGGGGCAGGCAACGCTCTGGAGTTTACGCTTGGTAAGGAACGCTTTCCCTTCTTCGCGCAAGATAGGAACGTTGTCGCGACGGAGATCCAACTGCTTGCAAAGTGTGGCCCGTTAACGGGAAATCAAAAAGCGACGCTAACCTACAATAACGATCCAGACTCACCGATGGAGATGGGCATGCTGCAAAAGGACGCATACGGCGAACTGAAAGTGGCGACGTTCGACATACTTTCGGACGACCTCAATGTCGCTGAACCCGTGACTGTAAAAGTAGCGGCATCCAAACTCCAGGATCTCTATCTCGTCGTGCATTATAAGCTGGCCGATCAGGCGTCATCGGCGGCGAGTGACTCTGCTGGTTAACTGGTTTTATGAAGATGCTTCTTCGGGGCACTCGCAGGGCGGTAATTTGATTAATGGACTCTTGTGGGCTCGCGGCGAAGTCGTTGGTTCCGATAAGTTCTTAGAATTACCTCTTGGGAGAACAGTAATTCGTCCAGCTATTCCTCTCTAATTGCCTGTTACTTCTGATTGGGCCAGACCTCCGCATTACAGATAAATTGCTTAAGTTATCGGCAATCACTGACTTGCAGATTGGTCGTGGTTCAGTCGTTTCCCATTCATTACCTTTGCTTCCGGTTTTCTACTATGGATTGCTGTTTCTTCTGGCCACGTATCGGCCACTTGGGAAAATCAGGTCTTATAAATTTATAGTGGTAAATTATTGAGAGGTGAGAACTTGTTGGTGGAGCAGCGGGGATTCGAACCCCGGGCCTCCGCATTGCGAACGCGATTTATGGCCCACTGCAGAGTCTGACACTCTATGACATGCAGTGACATTAACTAACAATTCTTCAACAGGTTGCAGCCGTCACAGGAACAATTTCTTTAGCAGTTTTTGACATCGATTTTCATCGATTTGCAGAGAGTCGAGTGACGAATCGGTGACATTTTTTGAGTCCCGTGACCTCCGCATTTTCAGAACTCACGTTCCTATAGGTTGAACAGCCTCACCTTCTGGTTTTGTCATTGCTGTTTTCTTTGTGTAATTGCACTATAAAATCTAAGGCAGCGACTTCATTAGACAATCAAGCGATTCGAAGGAACCAAAATGTCCCCATCTGTGAAACTATCAGGAACCGAACTCGACAACGCCCTTTCCTACACCGAAGTGACAGGCGCCTCAGATTTCTTTCCGATGCCGTTTGAGGTTGCTGCGATGCGCCACTCATGGGAACGCGTCCGACCAGCATTAGAAGGTGTGGAGCTTCTCTCCTACGAACCAAAAGAATGTTTTGAGATGACAGCTCCTAAGCAACGATGTCTCGTTCGACCCGTTCACCTGCCTGACCCGCTCGACGGATTGTTATACACCGGACTGACTTTTCGTCTCGCTGGTTCGATAGAAGCGAGGCGGAGTCAGTACCAAAGTGAGAGGGTATTCTCTTGGCATTTCAATTCAGCAGCTATTGGAAGCCGCGATACATTTGTTTCCGATTGGGAGAAGCTAACCGAACGCCTTGAGACACTGTCGACCACCTATAGCTACGTCGGCACAACGGACATTGTCGATTTTTTTCCTCGGGTCTATCTTCACCGACTTGAGAATAGCCTCTCAGATCTTTCTCACGATCCCTTAGCGACAAAAGCTCTCATGAGATTCGTTGAGGCTTGGTCTCACGGTACCTCCTATGGAATACCGACCGGACCACGATCTTCGAACTTCCTCGCCGAAGCTTTGCTAATTGAAGTCGACGAGTACCTGTTGAGTTGCGAGATTGAGTTCGTTAGGTGGGTAGATGACTACTGGATATTTGGAGCTTCGGAAGCCCAGGTTGTTTCCGGGTTATTTCGTCTAGGTGAACGTCTAAATCAAACCCAAGGATTGAGTTTGAATCCAGCTAAAACGCGAATTCGAACCGGTGTTCAATTTATCCAGGAAGTTCTAAATCGAGATGATCCAGTTGCTGATCTGCGATCTCAAATCATGGATGTAGTGTTTGAAGAAGATGGCCCTTACGCTGAGGTAGATTATGAATCTTTGACTCCAGAACAAAAAGAGGCGATCGATGCACTCGATGCACGTTCTACCCTTGAGGGTGCGCTTGAGGGAGATCTCGTCGACTTAAAGGTGGTTAAGTTCATACTAACTTTTCTCTCAGCCTTTCGGCGTCCTGACCTGGTGGATCTTGTGTTAGATAATTTGCCCCGATTATTGCCAGTTGGGGACAGTGTTGCCAAATTTTTCGACGCGCTTGATGATGCCGAAGAGGCTAGTCATTCAACCATCGGCAAACGCATTCTAGAGTACATCGGTGGTAATGATTTCGTTCCGGATTTCCAGGCTATGTGGTTGCTGGACCCGTTTACCAAGTCGACCAATTGGAACAATTTGATAGAAATCAGAAAGCTGGCCCGTGAAGCTAAGAACCGGTTCGTCCGGCGTCAAGCGATCCTAGGACTGCGTCAAATCGCAGATCGCTCTTCACTGCTGGATGCTAAGTCAGCTCTGGATGATCGCCGGGATTGGGAGCAGCGAGCGATCCTTTACGCATGCTCCCGACTCCCGAAAGATGAGTATGAAGCTATCATCGCGCAAGCAGGCGGCCACGGGGGAGCATGGAGCATCGCAGATTGCCTTAAGAAGGCCGTGCTCGCTTACATGAAGGCGGAAACTGCCGTTGCTGTGTCCTAATGGCTAATCGCGCCATTAGCGGGCATCTTATTGGCGCGATTATGCTAATCGCGCCAAAACCTCGAACTATTCGTGCCAAAGGCTTGCGTTCAGCTTTAATTTCTGTCAGAAATAACAGGCAGTTTTTCTGACAGAATTCGGAGTGACAATACCGTGCAAACTATTGATAGCAAACTAAAAAGCCGTATTTATGGCCATGGGAGGGGTGCGGTCTTTACCCCCAACGACTTTTTAGACCTTGGCGGTCGGGACGCCGTGGATAAAGCGTTGTCACGCATGGCGGCGCGAGGTGAGGTTCGGCGTCTGGCTCGCGGACTTTACGAGTATCCACGAGAACACCCCGAACTAGGGACGTTATCCCCCGACATCGAAAAGGTGGCGAAGGCATTGGCGGGCAAAGACCGGATTCGTCTACAACCGGCAGGCGCTTATGCGACGAACCTTTTGGGACTATCCGAACAAGTGCCCGCTAAGGTAGTGTTTTTGACCGATGGTCCATCGCGGACTGTGAAGATCGGGCGTCAGGAAATCCAATTGCGCCGCACCACACCACGCAACATGGCGTCAGCGGGACGACTGAGCGGGTTACTGATGCAGGCGTTTCGGCATCTGGGCCATGAGCACATTACGCCGCAGCGCATCGCTCACTTGAGGCGTACGTTGCCTGCCAAAGAGCGCCGTCAATTACTGAAAGACCTCCCACTCGCGCCGACGTGGATGCATCCGTTATTTCGTGAATTGGCTGAGAGTGGATTGTGAAACTGGAATTCTTCAAACGCTCGTCCGCAGATCAAGGAGCGATCATCCGCGAAGTGGCTGCTCGACGCGGCGTCTCAGCCGTCATGGTTGAAAAAGATTTTTGGGTCTCGTGGACACTCGCGGTATTGTTCGCGCATCCAGAGTTTGGTGAGCAGTTAGTCTTCAAAGGCGGAACTTCGTTATCGAAAGTCTTCGGTGCGATCGAGAGATTCTCGGAAGACATTGATCTGTCCGTTAGCCCTGAATTTGTCGGCATCAACGAGAAGTGGGTCGAAAAGGCGGGGAGTCGCAACAAGCGCACCGAACGAATGAAAGAGTTAGAAACGGCCTGCATTGAAAAGGTGCGCGAACGCTTCGCGCCAGAATTGGAACGCATTGCCGAAGAATCGTTCGGTAAACCAGTAAACGGTAAAGCATGGATGGAGTTTCAAGTGGACGACGATACCCATTCACCTGTGGTGCTCTTTCACTATCCTTCCAACGAACCTACTGGTTTCGAGTATCTTCGTCGCTCCGTGAAGATGGAATTTGGGTCATTGACTGATCAAAGGCCAGCGGGTAAGCACCCTATAAGACCTTGGGTCGCAAAGGAATTTCCGGAAATACTGGCTGATTTTCATTGTGAACTAGTGGCGCTAGAACTTGAGCGGACCTTTTGGGAAAAGGCGACGATTCTACACGCGGAATATCATCGTGATGCCGCAAAACCAATCCGCGATCGTTTCTCGCGGCACTATTCAGATACGGCTGCAATGGCGAAGGGTGTTGAAATTGCTCCTGTCTTGGCTAACGACGAGCTACGACAACACGTCGCGGATTGGAAGGGTCGATTCTTTCCATCAAACTGGGCGCGTTACGATTTGGCGAAGCCGGGAACGTTTCGCCTTGCCCCACCGGAATTTCGAATAGTTGAGCTGGACAAAGACTATCGTGCGATGCGCTCGATGTTCTTGAACGAGCCGCCGCCGTTCGAGACTGTTGTGAAAGCGCTATCGGATTTAGAGAGCAGAATCAATCAATAATGTTTACCGACCAGGCATCGCTAATGGCGTAACGGAACAAGACCCGAACGCGATAGATTCACGTAGCCATGTCCCAATTCCAGCGTTACATTGGAATCGATTACTCTGGAGCCGAAACACCGACTTCTTCATTGTCGGGTCTGCGAGTTTACGAGGCCGATCAACACCGCCTACCTGATGAAGTGCCGCCACCACCAAGCCCTCGGAAATACTGGACCCGTCGCGGCATTGCTGAATGGCTGCGCGAACAGCTATTGAGGTCCGAACCAACGATCGTTGGAATTGACCATGCGTTCTCGTTTCCATTGCAGTACTTTGAGATGCACGGATTGCCGTTAGACTGGCCCAGTTTTCTTGAGGACTTTCGACTCCATTGGCCAACTCATGAAGATCACACCTACGTGGATTTCATTCGTGATGAGTTATGCGGCAATGGACGTGGACGAGCAGGTGATGCATGTTGGTTCCGATTAACGGAGCGATGGACAGCAGTAGCCAAGTCGGTCTTTCGGTTCGACATCCAAGGCGCAGTCGCAAAGTCGACCCACGCCGGTCTGCCGTGGCTTCTCTATCTCAGGCAACATGGTGAAGATCGAATTCACTTTTGGCCGTTCGACGGCTGGGATATTCCGACAGGAAAATCGGCTGTCGTTGAGGTGTATCCTTCGCTCTGGATGCGACGCTTTCCGAATGACGGACAGCGGAACGCGGATCAGCAAGCTGCTTACGCTGTGACGGCTTGGTTACGGCGTGCTGACCGCGACGGTTCGCTCACACGTTACTTCCATCCGCCTCTTGACCCAAGTGAGCAATCGGTTGCCCACGTCGAAGGTTGGATTCTTGGAGTAGTATGAGGTTATGCAGAGGAATCGCGTCAGTTCTAGAGTATGAAATATCTAGCCGGTATGGTGATTCTTCTTCCGAAGACATGGTGAAGGTACATATTGATGGAAGGACTCGAAAAGAGAAAGACCCGAGATCCCGTTTCAGAAGTGCGGTTGGAACTGGAAAAGACTGACATACCGCATGATGTCTTACCGAGGGGCGATAAGGGCGAACGTCTGATCCTGCCTACTCATGCACGACTCTTAGTTCGTGATGAAGGCCTCAGGGTTGAGATGATCGTTCGAGATCCAGAAGATGAGTATTGGCCGGATTTTGACTATGAAAACCCGCCTATTGCGTTTATCCATCTACCCAAAGAGGAAATTCTCCGTCTAATTGTTGGAGGACGACTCTACGGAAGGGGATCATACCCCACCGCGATTCTTGTTATCAGCGATCCTGGCGACGTAGTAGATTCACTCTCGTTAACATTTGCATCGACAGATCCCAATAACCCTGAATATTGGACTAAGGCACTTGCAAAGATGTTACGGGAGCGATTAAGCGTCGAAATCGAAGCTGTTAATGAGCCTCCTGACGACGAGCCCTACATCCCTTTCTGAGCAACGAGATCAGTGTCACGGCACACTTGAAGGATTGTATGTTCGGCTGCCCCTTACAAGACTTGCCAAGAACAGGCAATCGCTTCCGAGCGAGTTGGAATAGTTAACAGACTGGGCTACTTCTTTGAGGCGAGTGTTTGTTAAGACACGCGTGGCTGAAAAACATTACGGGAGAAAGCGCTCTTGAACTCCTCACGTACCAGGCCAGGCTAGAAGGGAGCTGTCCCATCGTCGTCATCGTCACCTGCCGCAAGCGGTTCGACCTCCGCAGGAACCGCTTGTTCCACCACTGCGGGTTGGAGTGGCTCTTCAACCGCTTTCCATTGCTTATTCAATTCCTCGCTAGCTTTTTTCTTTGCAGGATCTTCTGCGATCTGAAAGATCACAGGACGTTCACTCTTGATGCCCTTGCCAAAACCGATCGCTTGAAATCTCTTCAGATTAGGTATGGCTGTCACATGCGTTGTATTGAAAACATTGGCTAAGTATCTGAGGCCAGTTTCATCATACATCGCAAAGGACAGAACTGTGTTGCACTGCGAAAGCAATGTTTTGCTAACAAGGGCAGTTCTTTGAGAAATCAATAATAAGCCAACTCCATATTTTCGCCCCTGCAATGCGATCTGGGCGGTGCGCCCCAAAACCGATTCTGTTTCACTGCGATCATATCGTCCATACACATTCATTTCTGGCACGACGGTGTGAGCTTCCTCCAATACGATTAAGACACGGCGCGCACGTCGATACTTTCTCGCCCAATCAAAGATAGATGACAAATACATTTCCGTGATACGAAGAGTTGCACGGCTGTTCGCAATGTCGTCAAGCTGAAGTATGCCGAGTGCTGCGTGTTCTGGCTCAAGGAATAATCTCACTTCCTCTTCAATTTTTGGTTTCAATTCATCAATCGCTTCCTTGAGTGCGGCCTTTTCTTTTCCAGCCGCGAATTCGCCGGTTTCGACATCAAAGATCTTTTGATTAAGTCTCTCAGAATCTTCTTCCTCAAGCCCCATTATTTCGGGATTAAGGTCCTTGAGTCGCTGCTCGTATTCAGCAGTCAGATCGACGCAGAAGACCTTAAAACCGCGCTGAAGAGCAAAGCGGATAATATCGTACGCAAGCTCGGTCTTTCCTGTGCCAGTTACGCCGAGAATTGCAGTGTGATATTCAGTCAGATCATTCAGATTCGCGCCGATTGCTATCTTGGAGTGTGGAAGCGTTCCTATAGCAAATTCCTCCTCACCAAGGTTGGTCGTTAGTTCGGTTGATTCGCTCACAAGAAAGACCGGGGAGTTCATTGCGGGAAGCCATCCGTACTTCAGAAATCCGCGACTTGAATCGAAAACTCCGAGCTGTTCGGCCGAGGCCAGGTGCCGTCCCAGCGGATTTTGAGAGAAACTCTCCTCATCGGTGGCAGCATTTATTATTTGGTAATAGATCCTTGCGGGTTTCGAATCCTCGGTCTGCAAGATTGAAACAAGCATACCTTCTCTTAGTGTCGCATTCGAGGAAACTTCGAACTTGATTTGAGGTATTGTTGAATTCTCAACGACAAATCCAATTAGCTCACCTCCGTCTTCACCACCGCATAGTTCCAGCATCACGTCGGCTTTCTTTCGGCCAGAAGGGTTCAAAAAAACCTGGCCGGGTTTGGCGCCTTCCATTCTCTCTGCCAGCTCCGAATGGCATATGCCAGTTCCCACCAACTCTGCATCCTGAGTCTGAACAAACAATGGAAGTACTTCTACATGCTTCGAGTTTGCCAAACACGCCGCATGAAGATTCTCTCGATCCCAACTCTCTGCTGACCTAAGCCTAACTCTCAAGATACCTGGTGAGTCGATTCGCAGAATTTCACCGATCGATTTGCTTTTTGGATCTTTTGACTTCGCCGCTCGAAAATCGCCAATGAGATGGAGGACCAACTCAACAGGGCGCAGGAAAATTAGAATTGACCAGGCAAATAACAACCACAGTTGTTGAATCGGCGCGTCCTGATAAAAACCAAGGATTGAAATTAGAACAGCCGGCGTGAAGATAATTGCGCCTTGCCCGAATCGTTCCGCAACCCTATAGGTGACCCGCGAGAAATATAAATGTGTCGGACCTGCATCGCGATCAGTTCGATGCAAGAAAATAGCCGCCACACCGACCACGCTTGTGAGACCTGCGACGCTAAGTGCGAGCCACCTAAATAGATTCAGTTGGGACTGACCTTGGGCTATCGCAGTCGGGTCGGTTACTCCAAGTTGCAACGCCGCCGCGGCGCTTCTTGCAACCGCATCCCTGGGTTTGACGAAAAATGGCGCGGATAGACGAGTGAAAAACCAGAGCGCGATTGAACTAAAAAACCAGAGGCTCTTTCCGCCGCTTGGAGGAATCCACACACCAGTTATGAGTTTACACACGACCAACAAGGCCGCGATGTAGATCGCGAGCACTAAAACCCGTTCCGGGAGCTTCAGATAATCTTTCACAATTCGTTTCCCCTGTACGAGCGTCAGCAACAGACTCTTAAAGTTGATCGGAGTAAGGCACGATTGACTGACACTATGCCCAAGGCCCATTTGCGAGTCAAACCCATTACATTGACCTCTTCGACGACCGCGCCACCGGTACGAAAATCGCGTTAACGACGGCAACTCGCCAAAATACGCACCTGAAGCCAAGTCCGTGAATGCGGCATAATGGTGTTTCGGTATTAGACTGACACGACTCATTATGACCAACGCGGCAAAGGTGTGCACATGTACCGCGATTTGGAGGTTCGACAAATGCTTTTTGGGAATCCAATATTTGAAATAGCGGTCTATCGAAAATCACCGCGCGAATTAGAGGCTGAATATGACACCGCATTGACGAAGCATCTTCGGTCGTTGGAACCTCAATATCCATTGATCCAAATCGATAGCGCGAAGTACCAGGGCTTGCGGTTCATTCGCAATCAATTTTGGGAGCAGCACGGTGAGCCATATCCGTATAATCAAGCAGTAGGCTGGGTTGTTCTATTTGCGATGCGAGATCAGGTGTTTGCTGAATACTATAAAATCACAGAAAAGAGACTGACTCGAAATTGCAGACGACATCGAGTCAAAGGGCAAGGAAGGTGTTTTGCGATTCCTCTTGCCGGGAATGAAACAAGCAAACAGATCATCGCCGAGATCACTGAAGAGTTGCGCCTGCTATCTGCCGAGAGTCCATTCAAAGGACGCTATGTCGATAGGGCGGCTTTTACACGCATCGCTTCTTATATTAATTGGAGGAAGTTGATCAGAGAGAGTAGTTCGGCTGTTGTCACGTCATGACACTCGCACCGTCGAAAGTAGATGTAATCTCTTATGACTGACAGACCTATTCCACCAGAGCATGAGATTGCCCGTGAAGCACAGCATCAGGTTGAGGGTAAACTGAGACCTCGCATTCCAACACGCCTTGGTGAAGGCGATGATTATGGCTTGATGCATTTGTACAGCATGTAATTCCCGGTCTCCCGTCAATCAGAACAAATCTGCTATTTGGTTTACAGGTGAAGGGAAGCGGGAAGGAGTTTGCATCGACTCATAGTGAGACGCTTAGAGTTGCTCATCTTTTGGACTGGCAAACATCACAGACCGAAGTGATTGTTGCGGTTCATTCAGTTGCCTCAGGTCAAACGCGCTGGCGAGGGTCTCGGGACATAGCACAAGAGCTAGATCTGATACGCCCCGAGTGGAGGAGCCAGATGACCGTGAACGCTCCCTTTCGTGAAACGGACGAGAGGACCGGAGAGGAACTTCACGGTTGGCTAAGTCGAACCATTGAGCGCGTTGCCGATGCATTCGGGCGGCAAGGATCGCCTCCACAGATCGCTACGCTCTGTTCTACTTACAGAGCTTTACCATGATTACGCCTGGACCGGTCAGCATGGAGGTTTAGCTGAGTCACCCGGAGGGCCGGCAGTTGGAAGGTTTGTAACGGGAATGCAGTGGGAGAAAGGGGAGATCGACGATCGGGCGGTACTCGCTTCTCGTGTGCTTACGGGAGCACTAATGCTTTTTGAGCAAGTCTTTTTTCCCGCAGAGTTGCTCTATGCGGCCGTAGGCAGTTTGGGCGCGGACCTCTTTGATCAGCTTCTCTCGAATGAGCGGGTTGTACCAGTCATACTGCCAAGCCAAGATTTGGCATTCGTGACAGGAAGTGAGGAGCGTGGCGACCTCTACTTCTTCGACGTGAATATGCTTGAAGTACAAGACCGTGGCCTTTCAGCGATACGGAAGAAGTATGGCCTGACTAGTTCGTTCGCTATGAGGGTCAAACAGGCTACGCGAAAGCTTGAGTTACCAGACCGAACCACAAAAGAGCTTCTAGAAGTATCCAAGCTGGACTATATCCGCGAACTCGTTGGACTCGGAGCACCACGAGCACAATCGAAGGAACCTAGCTGGGCAGCTGAAAGGCTGCTCCGCATTGGGAATGTCGTGAAATTCTACTCGATGGCGGAATTACTTTCCGTCGACATCGTCGAGTTTGAGCCTGGCCTGGCACGGCTCGCCCTTGCAAGGTGGGGCAGCCACGTGCGCTTCCATCGCCTCTATCAAGCACTCGATGAACTTGAAGCGACGCTACGCGCCTCCGCTCTTCCTGACATGGGTCTATTGGCGGCTCAAATCGGAGTACGCCGATGCGTGGAGATCTCCGAATCCAAGGAAGGTGAAGACCTTCGGTCATGGTTTTGGAAGGCTGCCGGCGAGTCAATCTCAAAGACAGGCACTTTTGAAAACGAGGTCGCCAAGGCCATTAGATCCCTGTGTAATTCAGACATCCCGTTACCAGCGGAATTTCTTATTGGTTTGAGTGCCGAAAGCGGCTCAACGGCTGAGGGCTGGGCTTCGAGAACCGGAGGAAAACTTGCGTTACAGAGGCAGAAGCAATTCAGCGCAAAGCGGCTCCGCCGCGAATTGCAAAAGAGGCGCATTCCTGAACCCGCCTTATTGGATCCCTGCATCTGCGATAGCGGGTTGACGTTCGCTTCTTGTTGCGCAAAGGTATTTGATAACGAGGCGTACCGAACCGGCACCTCGGAATGATGGGGTGACTTGGCTTTCCTTCCAACACCGGTCGATGAGGATCTACGTGGAAAAATGAGCAACGACGACTCGGTTAACTTAGATGAAGTTATTGTTACCGGATTAGAGCCTCGAACTTGGTACGCATTTGTCCAGGGTCAGCTTGAGCTACTGCGCGGTCATGTTCAAGAACGGGAGCAGCAAATTGATGAATCCGTAAAGGCTTATGAAAAGGGGAGAAGGGGTACGGATGTCGAACAGAGTGATGATGGGTATCCAATTGTAATCCTGGAAGAATATAGCGGAATTGAAGGTCCCCCCAATGAGCTAGAGGACATTTTCAAATACTATTATCCAAATCTACAACGGCGAAGCATTTTGATTGTCTTGTTTTCATTTTTGGAACATCAGCTAGATCAACTGTGCCAGCTATTTGCCAAGGAGCAACGGTTAAAGATCATTCACACAGATTTGAGGGGCAAAGGTATTGATCGGACGCGCCTCTATTTACAAAAGGTCATAGGTTTACGCCTCGATGGTTCTCACGTATGGCAGGAAATCAAGCGAATTCAAAAAGTAAGAAATGTAATTGTGCACAACGATGCGAAGTTGGCCGGTGCCGACAAAGACCTCACCGAATACGTCCAAAGAACAACTGGGCTGTCTCGAGTTAGCAACTCGTACTATGACGGCGACATGGATGAAGTCGACATTCTGGATGGATATTTGCTTCACGTGCTTGAGACAATTGATTCGTATTGCGGTGAAGTGAATAAGGAAATCACGTCGTAGACTATCGTATCGCCTCGACATTCGCCCTGAGCTTATTTGCTAACTCGCCAAACGTAAGAGCATCTCGCGGCTCGGGTGTTTGGAGGTTCCCGCCAAAGGTCACGGAAAAGTGCCATTTCTTTAATGAGAAGAAACTCTCTCTGTCTGATTCACTCAGTTTTCCCATTTGAAACAGGGCATTGGCAACTTCACTTGGATTGTCGCCCTCCCCCGTTTGCATTAACAATTGGTTCCTCGTTCCGGCGTCGAGAATGGCTCTGACAAGTTCGTTCCACTTCTCGGTTATTGCCTGACGAGGCGACAGTGTGGCAAGTTCACGGAACTGGTCATCAGCACGATCCTGGCTTCGCCGTATGACACCTCCTGTGATTACCTCCAAGAGACCATCGACCACAGTTTGAATTCCGTCGCTCCATTTGAGCGCCACCACGTCAGCTAAAAGCAAAAACTGATCCCGAACGTCCTCTAAGTTAACATCGTACCAAACCGGAAGGATTACTTTCTGGCTTGCGCTCTGTTTTTGAGCGAGCGCTTGTAGTTCACGTTTGGGCCAGTCCTTTCGAAAGAATGCGGGCGATAGTATGACAACGCCAAACTTAGATTTGCGTAGCCCAAGATCGATTGAAGACATTAACGAGTCTCCAACCTTCAAGGCGAAAGTGTCATACCACACCGATAGTCCCGCTTTCATGAGAGCCCTAGAGAGCGGTTCTGCGACTGCTTCTTTGTCTTCCGTAGCGTGCGAGATAAAAACATCCCACGACTGGAAATCGGCACTGTTGACGTCGGGCGGCTGCAAAGCGGGAGTCGTGACAGTTTGAGAAAGGTGTGAGTGGATTTTCAGAATATAGTCCATATCCGCCAACAAAGTTCTAAGGTAACGACTTGGAATATGGCCTTTGATTAATCCATTCCCTGTGTCGGTTGGGACGCCAGGGAGTTCGCGTACTGGTAAGTCAGCAAACAGCTCTGGATCAATTAGCCTGAATTCATCGCGTAGCGCGGCATATCGGTTAAAGAATTCCAGAGTAAGGTCAGCGCTGTAATGCAAATCAGACCAATCGAAACTCACGGCGTCTCCGACTTGATCTCTTAGGGCTGATAACTTTGCGAGCGCACGTTTTCGATTGGTTGCCGCTGTAGCTTGGGACGCGACTGAGCCCTTTTCCGCCAGCCAGTTTAGCCGCCGACGGACCAGAGCTAAGTGGGAGACCTAAGCTTGTGGCTCATCGTAATACGCGCCGCCGTAAACGAGGGGTGAAGAGCCAAAAGCCGCCCACTCACCCGTCAGGCCAGAGTTGGGCGCTTGCTGGCCTAGCCATTCTTGGACATCGCGGGCCCACCTGTCGTGCGCACTACACGCCTCGACCGGATTGTCGGAGTCCTCAAGCAGCTGAAAACCATCGTTGACCAATTGATCCAAAGACTTCATCGCCAGTCACTATACTAAGAGTCCGTGTTAGGAAAAAACTGGGCGCGTTGAAGAGCGGACGGTCATCCGATAATCGCGCATTATGTAATCCAGCAGCGCGCCCGCCATCAAAAACCCACGGCATGCGCATCTGCGGGTCTTACATAATGACGATTATCGTACGCCTCGCGTCTATTACTTTCCCTCCGGATGTCACACCTGGCCCGTTCTCACTTAGCCTCGCTCGTGACCGAGAAACATGGTTCGCTTGAGTGCCATCTGATGAAATAAAGTTTGCGGAAGGGCAATAAAGAATCAAACTAGGGAGGGCAGACAAGATAGAACCAGATTTCTAACTTTATCAATCCTCTAAGTCTCGTCTTTTCAGTAGCTTTAGAATAAAGCAAATCATATGAAGAAACTTGGGCAACTGGGAAAGTTACTCAAGTTACCAGCCCTCTTGAGTTTGTGGCTTTATTTTTGCCCTGCGCACCGCATTTGGATAAAACGGAGGACATATGACTGTAAGGCCACGAGGAAGGAAAAGAACGCTGTCAAAACATGTCTCATCCTTCAACATGTGGATGGATCAGGTCTACCAGGTTAGGGCGATCATGGAAGCGACCGGAGCGGTGAAGGACGCCCCTGTGATACGCGAGCTGCTGGACGAAGCGCTGGGCGCTCGCCGGCGAAAGGCGCTGGGAATCACCGACTCCGAAGAGCCGCCCGGCCAAGGAACGGCGGAAACGCTTCATACGCTGCAAACCCTGTTACTGAGGCTAATTAAGCACGAAGACTTACTACTTCGAAATCAGAGGGTTGGGCTCAAGCTTCTGCTTGAGACCTTTGTAGAAGCCCGGACAGGAAGAGATGTCGCGTGGGAGGAAGTCGTAAAGCGACCTCTGCTAAATAAGGGAAGGACTGAGCAAGACCTGGCCAACTACTTCGACATGAAAACCCATTACGCAAAAGAACATGCGGTCGAATTGTTGGAGAAAATCAAGAAGGAAGAAGCCGAAAGACGCTAACCGGCAAGGCCGAGGTGTTGGATTTTACATGCACTTTAGGTGTGGTGTTTTACAACAGGGGTGATCGACGGACTGCTAAACCCGGCAGAAATCGCGCCCCAGGCTTTACGGTTCCTCAGCATTCAGTCCTTTCGCTTCCTCTCTTTTCCCATTCCTTCCGCCAATCTGCGTTCTGGCACATTGATTGTCATAGAGCTGAAATGTGATGAGTTTACCACAGCAATCGAGCCTCCCTTTTGGAAAGGCAACCATGAATTTGACACAGGCGAAGGAGCTACCGATCTATTTGACCTTGAAGGAGGTGGCTCAACTTCTAAAAGTGAAGCCACGGACCATCTACGCCTGGGTAAGCGACAACAGAATTCCATTCGAGCGTAAAGGCAGTCTCTTGCGCTTTCGTCTTGATGCGGTTCTCGCCTGGAACGAACCAACGCGGTAACGGAACAGATTGTCGAACATCGAAGATCGCGGATCAGCCGGAGGTGTGCGTGGTAGAATCGCTACGCTCCTGTGATGGCTGCAACCGGAAAGGAGCACGATGTCAGTTTACAAGCGAAGGGGCAGATGGTTCTGTGACACCACGATCGACGGCCGGCGAGTGCAGCAGGTTCTAAAGAAGGCCCGCACGCGAGCACAAGCCATTAAGGCCAAGACCGTGATCGAGAACAAGCTCTTTGAAAACCGATACAAGGTTAAGAGGAGGCCGGAAATTGGCTTTGACAAATTCGTCAAGGATCGTTTCCTGCCTTACTCAAAGTTACACAAGCGAACGTACCCCGATGACGTGAAGATTTGCGAAATGCTTAAGGAGACGTTCGGACGGATGACGCTCTCCGAAATCGATCCGACCACGATCGAAAAGTGGAAGCAAAAACGTCGCGAGGGAAAGACGATGTACAAGCGGCAGCGAAAGCCGGCAACGGTAAATCGCGAGTTGTGCGTGCTATCAAAGATTCTCGCTCTGGCGTTCGATGCCGAATTGATCGAAAGCAATCCTTGTCGCCGAGTGCGAAAGTTTCGCACGAACAACGGAAGGGTGCGTTATCTGACTTCCGACGAGGAGGCTAAGCTGTTCGAGAAACTTCAAGGTCAGGAATGGGTACAGCAGATCGTTACGATGGCCATTAACACCGGGATGAGGCAGGGCGAGATTTTCGATCTCACCTGGTTCGACGTGGACTTGCCGCGAGGGGTGATTCACATTCGAGTCTCCAAGAACGGCAAAGATCGTTTCGTTCCGATCAATCAAACGATCTGTGCAATGTTGGAAGGACTACCTCATACCAGCGAGTACGTCTTTCCTAGTCCGAAAACAAAGGAACGTTTGGTCGACGTGAAGCGTCGATTCGACTTGGCGAAGAGCGATGCAGGAATCAAAGACTTCCGCTTTCATGACTTGCGTCATACAGCAGCCACTCGGATGGCTGACTGCGGAGCGGACGCTTTCACACTTGCCGCGATCTTCGGCTGGTCTGACGTTCGAATGGCTTTGCGCTACACGCACGCTACCGATGAGGCGAAGCGCCGGGCAGTTGAAAATTTGGTCAAATTCAATGGACCAAGTGACGAATCGGTGACAAATGAAAAAGGCAGGGTAGGCGCCCTGCCGTAAGTCATTGCCCTAATTGGTGGAGCAGAGGAGGGTCGAACTCCTGGCCTCCGCATTGCGAACGCGGCGCTCTGCCAACTGAGCTACTGCCCCACGCGAGAGAGAATACAGTTTCGAGTTTCGGGTTTCAAGTTGCGTGTTCTGAAGTTTTGAGTTTCGAGTTTCAGGTTTCGAGTTTGGTCTGAGGTCTCAAGTCTCAGGTCTGAGATCATCTGAGATCTCAAATTTGGGATCTCACATTCTCTCAAATCCAAAATGTCGAGTCTCAGATCAAAACGTCAAATCTGTTTCGCCTGCAACTGTTGCATGATTAGCTCAAGAGTGGCTGCCAGTTGCTCAACTTTCTTACCGCCGCCCTGGGCCATGTCGGGTTTACCGCCGCCGCGACCGTCTAGCTGTGCGCAGGCTTCGCGCATCAGGTCGTTCATATCCGCAGAGACATCCGCTGAACGTGCGAATACTAGTCGGGCCGTCCCGTGATCGCGCGAGCCCAGCAAGGCGATAGTATTTGGATTTGCAATCAACGCCTGTGCGAGTTTCTTTAAACTTTCAGGATCCTTACCTTCGAACATTCGAGCTATCACCCGAGTGCCATCCGAGTTAGCGGCGGATTGAGTATAAAGTTCACTGGCCTCGACTGTTGCGGCAATCTCTTCCAGCGCACGCACGCGTCGGTGCAGTTCCTTATTTTCTTCGACCAATTTTTCTGCGTGTGCTGGTGCATCATCGCGACCGCTGCTGAACAAAGCGGCAGTTGCGCGGGCGCTTTTGTTAACACGGCGATAGTCTGCGAGTGCGCGTAGGCCAGCCACCCACTCAATGCGCGTCAAGCCCTTCGCGCGTTCCCACGAACGAACAGCGATCATCCCGACTTCACCGGTACGAAACGCATGCGTGCCGCCGCAAGGCGTTAGATCAAATCCCTCAATCTCGATCAGCCGCAGTTCGCCTTGCCGCGCGGGATCTTTTCGCAACGGAAGCTGCGCGGCTTCTTCCTTCGTCACCTGCTTGATGGTGATGAATCGATCTTCCCAGATCACATTGTTTGCTAATTCGACCGCTCTCTCGATTACTTCGGTTGAAGGATTCGCGAGTTCGACGTCGATTTCGCACGACTGGTCCAGCACTCGAAAGCTATGCGTGGGCGCTTTGAAGAGAGTGACGAAAGCCTGGGAGAGAATGTGCTGGCCCGTGTGCTGCTGCATGTGATCGAGACGGCGAGGCCAATCAACTCGCCCGGTCACGATTGAGCCAATCTCCGGCGCACGTCCCTGCAGCACGTGCCAAATTCCGTCTCGCTCGTCGTCGATGCATTCGACTACGCGCGTGCTGTTCAGAGTTCCGGTGTCGCTCGGTTGCCCGCCGCCGGTCGGATAGAAGGCCGTGCGATCAAGCGTGACCGCGGTCCAGCCGCTCACCCGTTCGCTGACGTCGGTGACGCGAGCTTCAAACTCGATCAGATGAGAATCGGAATAGTAAAGACGTTCGGTTGCCGGCATGAGGGCAAGTTTCGAGTTTCTGGTTCCAAGTTTCAAGTCGCGAGCTGCGGTCTTTGAGAACCATAAGCCAGCGACCGGGCCGCTGAGTAAGAAGCAGTTCACACGAACCGATCGCAACGAAGCTTTTCAGAATGGGGCTTGAGCGTGGCGCAACGACCTGGTCGCTGCCGCTTACGGTTCGGATCCGACCAGCTTTGCCCAAGAAGTCCCCGCATGACGTTGCCGCTGGAGGAGTCAGTGTCATTCACCCCAACCTTCAGGTTGGGGATCATCGAACCAAAATAGACTTACGAACCATTTCAATGGCAATAACATACTTGG